>MVCZ01000099.1 GCA_002049825.1 Candidatus Zhuqueibacterota bacterium 4484_188 | reverse complement strand
ACTGATATTTGATAGTTACAATTGGAACATTGAAATTTTTTCCGCTTGTCAATAAAATAAAATCTGGCATTATGGCATCTTGGGCAGGTGAATCCATCCGGCCACCTGGTCTTGAACATCCACGACCAGCAATCTTCTTCTGTTTTGAACTCCTCTTGAAAAATGAGAAGATCGGACTATATGTAACTTATCCGCATCTTGGACTCACGAGCATAGTACGATGTAAATTTATGCATTAACCTGCGCAGTGTAAAATGTTCTTAATTTAGCCTGTGACCGAAAGTATCCCCGAAAAAAAGAATAACCATTGATGGAGGTGAAATGAAAGATATGAAAAGGACACGTTTCATAATTTTTCTTCTCATAATTGTATTGCTATTTATTTCCTGCGCGGTAAACCCGGTAACCGGGAAGCGGGAATTAATGCTGCTGAGCGAAACGGATGAAATTCAGTTGGGTAAGCAGTCCGATGCCGGGATTGTGCAAACCTACGGCGTGTATAACGATCCGGCGCTCACCCAATATGTCAGTGAAATCGGTCAGAAAATGGTAAAAATATCTCACCGTCCCGGATTAAAGTTCGAATTTAAAGTGATGGACAGCCCGGTTATCAACGCCTTTGCCGTGCCCGGCGGATTTGTTTACGTCACCCGCGGCATACTTGCCTATTTAAACAACGAGGCTGAATTTGCCGGGGTTTTAGGTCATGAAATCGGTCACGTTACCGCCCGGCACTCCGCCAAGCAATACAGCAAAGCACAGCTCTTCCAGCTTGGATTCGGGCTTGGCTCAGCGCTGTCAGAAACCTTCCGCAAGTATGCCGGTATTGCCAACTTCGGCGTGGGTATGCTGTTCCTGAAATTTAGTCGGGACAATGAACGGCAGGCGGACCAGTTAGGCGTTGAATATTCCACCCGGGTAGGGTACGATGCGAACGAAATGGCGAATTTCTTTGCGACTCTTGAGCGGATGCAGCCCTCCTCGGGTGCCGACGGTTTACCCGGATGGCTCTCCACTCATCCCAATCCCGCAGACCGGGTGGCTGCGGTTCGAAAAACCGCCAAAGAGTGGCAGCAAAAAACCGGTGCAACCAACCTGCGAATCGGACGAAATAATTACCTGCGGAAAAAAAACAGGACGCGGTGATTTTGTTTCAGGCATCGGCGGGCACTTCCCCGGGGGAAGCGAGCAGTCAATTTGTAACCAAAACCAAAGGCACCGTGGTAGAAAAGAAATCTATTACCGTAAACGGTTCTCCCGCTCAGCGCCTTATAACCGACATCGCTTCGGAACAAGGCACGATCCGGGTACTCTCCTATTTTATCAAAAAGAATAAAAATATTTTTGTTTTCCACGGGTATTCCGCCCAGACCGGCTTTCCGCAATACCAACCGCTTTTCGAGACCACCATGAGACAATTCAAACGGCTGACCGATGCCCGGAAAATCAATGTCAAGCCGGACCGGGTAAGGGTGAAGAAAGTGACCAGAGCCGGTTCACTAAAAAATGTTTTGCTGGCATTGAAAGTACCGAACGACCAACTGGAGCCAACTGCGTTGTTGAACGGAATGCATTTAACCGACCGGGTTCCGGCAAACACCCTGGTAAAAATCATCGAAAAAGGCAGGTAAACAACATTCTTCCCGTTTCTAATTTTCTTCGCTCACAGAGCGGGTTGGTGGGGTAGAATAAATGCTTGAATTTCTGTCGGTTTTCCGGGTAGTATCTTTCACCGGAACGGATTGGAGAAAAATCAAATGCGCCGGGTTAGGCAATCGCGGTTTTGATTTTTACCGGTTGAACTAAAAAATTTGCGGAGGAATTATGGAAATTACACCCAGTCGGAAATTGTTTACCAAGGATGTCCTGATTTTGCTCACGCTTACAGAAGTATGAAATTTTGCAGGATAGAATTACGATTCATAAGGGAATTCTGACCAAGGTACAGCAAAATATTCCCTATCGCTCGATCACCGATTTCATTCTCCATCGCAGCCTGTATGACCGTTTTTTAGGATTGGCTTCCATCCGGGTACAAACTGCCGGACAGTCCACCACGGCAACCGGGTACGAAGGGAATGTAGCCGGGCTGCTCAATTGGGAGCCGTTGATTCAGGATTTGCGGGGACGGGTGAAATCGGTTCTTACACACCTCCCGATGGAGGACACGCTGCAAAACATTCTGGAAGAAGTTCGTGTTTTGCGGAAATTGGTTGGGGAGAAGTTCGGTGGCGACAATTAAAACCTAATTTTCAGCAAAATTTAATCGCAGTGCTTAATCGCAGTGCTTCTTGTTTAATAGCGGATCAGGTTAAAATTAAAAACACCCCCAGAACCATCAAAATCGTAAAGGACAAATTCTTTACCGGGTTTTTCTCTTTGTAAAGAAGAATGCCCAAAAGGACGCTGACCACAATACCCGCTCGTTTAAAAGCAATCACATAACTAACCAGAAGGTATTTCAACGCGGTAAATTGGAAGATCAGGAGCAAACCGGAGATAAAACCGAGCAGCACCAGGGCGTAAACATTTTTTGTAATCTGACGGAAGCCGGTTTTCTTCACCAGAAAAATATAAGGCGTATACGCCAGTGAAAGAAGCAGGTTAATAGTGAGCCCGTAGAATGCCTGTGAACTGCTCAGCACCGCCACCTTTTCTGCTGTTGCCGAAAGACTCCAGATCATCGCCACAAAGAGAACAAGCAGACTGCCTTTGTTTTTCACCAAATTTCGAAAGGGCTGAAGAAGGTTAGCAGATTGGAGGTGAATCCCATAGCCGCTCAAAATAATTAACAGAATTCCGGCAATGCCTTTTTCATCCGGTAGCTCGCCCAACAGAACAAAAGCCACCGGAATTAAAAAAAGCGGGGTGAAAGCGGTGAAAGGCATGGTGTGCGACAAATCGGAAATTTGCAAAGCATAGAAAAAAACGTTCCAGGCAATTATATTTACCGTAAAGCTCACCGCGGTTGACCAGAGAAAATCGTTCCACACGATTGGCGGAACACCTTCCACGGAAACCATGATAATCATAAACGGCAGGGTGAAAGTAAACATTCCCCAAGTGAGTACCGGGGGCGACAATTTCTTTCCCAGCACCTTACCGAACGTGCCTTGCAACCCCCAAAAGATTCCGGTCAAAATTGCAAAAAAATACCCGCTCACCATTTTGCCCGCCAGTTCATGATTGTTCACCTCATTTTGTCATTAAAGATAACCGGATTTTTGATGTTCTCCAAAGGCTTGTTTTTCCCTTTGCGCCGCACGGTGTTCCTGTCTAAGGAATGAATGGAATTCAAATTGATTTAAAAGCACTTCCGGTTTACATTACCTGCTGAAAACAGGTATCGAAAATAACGAAAGAGTGTAACAATCCCACAGACCATCCGTAGGTGTTATGGAGAAAGAAAGAAAAGAAGAAGATAAGCGGCTTATAAAATCGGCATTGCAGGGCGACCAGAAAGCTTACGAAGCTCTGTTGAATAAATATCGGAATTTGGTATTTACCATTATGATTAAAATGGTCAGGAATCCCCAGGAGGCTGAGGACCTGACCCAGGAAGCCTTTATGAAGGCGTTTCATTCGCTAACTTCGTTTAACGAGGAGTTTGCTTTTTCTACCTGGCTCATGAAAATCGCGACCAACAACTGCATCGATTTTCTGCGCAAACGTAAGCTGAGAACATACTCTATTCACGAGCCGATTCAGTATAAAGACGAAAAGATTGAAGTTGAAATCCCTGACGCAGAACCGGGACCGGAAAAAAATGTTTTACAGCGTGAACGGAAGCAGATGTTAGAGGAGGCAATTGCCCGGCTTCCGGAACGCTATCGGTATGTCATCATTTTGCGGCACAAGGAAGAAAAATCGTATGAAGAGATCTCCGAGATTCTGAATCTGCCGCTGGGAACGATAAAAGCACAGATTTTCCGGGCACGGGAGATTCTCAACAAAAATTTGAAGGAACTTTTCAAGTAACCTGAGCGAACTATGAAACGATTCACACCACTATTTATTACCGTTCTCTTGCTGCTTACGCTTGCTGCGTTTGCATCGGACAAGAACTACGACCGGTTGAAGAAGCAAATTCCTCTTACGCATGAAAAGAATTTAGTGGTGAATGTTAGCTATGGAAACGGTTTTATCCAAGTAGACAAAACATCCTCGAAAAATGTTTTCGAAACCGAGGTAGTTTACCGGAACTCAAGACCTGAAATCGATTACGAGGTAGTGGGAGACGAGGGGCGCTTGCGGGTGTCATTTGAGGGTAAGATGTCAAAATCGTTCCGGGACAACGAATCGATTAATGTTCGTTCTTTTAAAAAGTTGTACGACAACGAATTCTACCTCTACCTTACGCCTCAACTGCCCATGGACTTAACCCTGGAATTGGGCGTTGTCAAAGGCGAACTGAACCTGGGTGGTTTAAAAATCAGTTCGTTATACCTGGAAATCGGAGTCAGCCAGGCAAATATCAATTTCGACCAGCCCAATCCGGTTTCGATGAGACACTGCTCTATCGAAGGCGGTGTGGGAAAATTGCAGGTCAGGAATTTGGGAAATGCAAATATAAAGGACTTCATTTTCCAGGGCGGTGTCGGTTCCTATGTTTTGGATTTTGCCGGCGAGTACCAACAAAACACACATGCTAAAATCGAACTGGGAATGGGCAAGCTTCGTCTGTATTTGCCCGAATATATTGGCACCCGGATCAAACTGAGTAAATCTTTTCTCTCTTCATGTTCAATTAACAAAGTTTACAAAGACGGCGACAATTACTACAATGACAATTGGCAAAAGACGCCAATTCAACTGGACATGGAAATTAATGCCGGGATCGGGAAAGTGGATGTCATCTGGGTTAACAAAGAATAACGCTATTTGCGGATGGTAAGTGCTTTTTTCTAACCGGGGGGCACAAAAAAACCCGGAGCAGACGGCACTCCGGGTTTCCAAAAAAATGACAAGTCAGTATTAAGAACAGCCACTGGTTGAACCGCATTCCAGGCATTTGTAGCAGTTCCCGTTTCTGACCATGATACTGCCACACTCCGGGCAGTCGGGGGCATCTGCCTGCCGCTGAAAAACGATCTGTTCCTGTTCTTTCACACTCCGTGCTTTGGTCTTACCATCACTTTCCTGCGTGGAATCGGTGGGCTTTGGTACATCAAATACCAGGCTTATTTCTTTTCCCCCTTTTTTTTCCATTGCAGATTCTTCTTCATGGTCAAGCACAAACTCTTCGCTCATATAGTTCAATTGTTCTTCCCGGGGCATAAACTTTTGTGCCAGCCACCTGAAAATGTAATCCATAATCGATTTGGCGTATGGGATTTTGGGATTGTTGGTAAAACCCGACGGTTCGAAACGGGTGTGCGAAAATTTATTCACCAAAACCTGCAGTGGCACGCCATATTGTAACGCCATGGAAATTGCCGTGGCAAAAGAATCCATTAAACCAGACACCACCGTGCCTTCTTTCGCCATCACAATGAAAATTTCACCCGGGGAACCATCTTCATACTTTCCGACAGTAATATAACCTTCGTGTCCGCCGACGGAAAACTTATGGGTAATGGATTCACGCTCGTCAGGCAGACGGCGCCGGTAGGTGCGTCCCTGTTCTTTAATTACTTTATTGATGGCAGTGGACATTGGTTGGGTGCGCTTGCTGTTATTCCGGTAAATGGCAATTGCTTTTAAGCCCATTTTCCAGGGGCTTAAAAGCACAGTCGAAAACGGGAAGATGTTCGTTTTTTAAACCCGGCGCACCTTCTATGGTGTCGTGTTCACCGATGTATTGAATTATTTCGTTTACTTCAGCACTTTGGTAGCCCAAACGGCGGAGCGCTTTTTCCACGGTCTGGTTCACCATTTTTAACGTTCCCCCACCCACAAGCTTTTTGTATTTGACCAGAGCCATATCTGGTTCCACACCGGTGGTGTCGCAGTCCATCATAAACGCAATGGTACCGGTAGGTGCCAGCACGGTAACCTGGGCATTCCGGTATCCTTGTTCTTTGCCCTTCTGGTACGTTTCGTCCCAGATTTCCCGGGAAGCGGTAAGTAAGTCTGGCGGGATAACCTCTTTGTTTAAATTATAAGCGGCGCTGCGGTGCTTTTGAATCACGGTGAGCATCGGTTCTCGGTTTTTCCGGTATTCGGCAAAAGGTCCCATCACGCCGGCAAGCTCGCTGGATGTCAGGTATGCCTGACCACACATCAGCGAAGTAATGGCACCGGCATAAGCCCGACCCTCATCACTGTCGTACGGTAAACCACGGGACATAAGCAGCGCGCCAAGGTTGGTGTATCCCAAACCAAGGGTTCTGAACAAATGGGAATTCCGGGTGGTTTCGGGACGGGGATAACCGGAGTTATCCACAATGATTTCCATAGCAGTAATCATTACCCGAACGGCTTTTCGGAAAGCTTCAATGTCGAATTCCTCATCTTCTTCCCGGACGAATTTCGTCAGGTTCAACGATGCCAGGTTGCAGGCAGTGTCGTCAATAAACATGTATTCGGAGCAGGGATTTGAAGCGTTAATTCGGGCTGAGTTGGGGCAGGTGTGCCACTCATTGATGGTCGTGTCGTATTGAATCCCCGGGTCTCCGCAAATGTACGTACCCTCGGCGATTTTACGCAGAATTTCTTTCGCACGGTAGCGACCGGACGGTTTCCCGCTCAACACTTCGCGGGTCAACCACTCGCGGTCTTCTTCTACTGCCTGCATAAATTCATCGGTTACCCGCACGCTGTGGTTAGCATTCTGAAAGAAAACCGAGCTATAAGCTTCCCCGTTAATCGAGCCATCGTAACCGGCATCGATCAAAGCCCATGCCTTTTTTTCCTCCTCTGCCTTGGAATTAATAAACTCTACAATATCCGGGTGATCAACATTGAGAATAACCATCTTTGCGGCACGGCGGGTTTTGCCGCCCGATTTTATCACACTGGCAAAAGCATCGAATCCCTTCATGAAAGAAACCGGACCGCTGGCAATTCCGCCGCCGGAAATAGATTCCTTCGAAGAACGCAAAACGGAAAGATTAGTGCCGGTGCCCGAACCATATTTAAACAACATGCCTTCTATTTTAGCCAGATCAAGTATACCCGCCATGGTATCTTCAACCGAATTGATGAAACAAGCCGAACACTGGGGTTTTTCTTCAATGCCTACATTAAACCACACCGGGCTGTTAAACGACGCATACTGATTGACCAGGAGTGAAGTGAGTTCGTTGTAAAAAACTTCTCCAACTTCATCACTGGCAAAATAGCCATCCTTTCTGCCCCAATCGGTGATGGTCCGGGAAACACGATGAATGAGCTGCCTGATGCTGGTTTCTCTTTCCTCGGTACCAAGTTGACCGTGAAAATATTTGCTCACCACCACATTGGTTGCTAACTGACTCCAAAAATTCGGAACTTCAACATTCTCCTGCTTGAAGAATATTTCGCCTTTCTCGTTCCCGATAACCGCTTCCCTGATTTCCCATTCGATCTCGTCAAAAGGATGAATTCCCGGTTTCGAAAAATAGTGTTCGAAGGTCATTTTCTGCTTCTGCCCGGCTTCACCAATCTCCTCCTCCTGCTCGGTAGTCATTTCATCGAAAGGGAACAGCAAATCTTCCATATTTTCCGAACTCGCACGTTTTTTTACTGAAGCCATTAGGAATTCTCCTTCACCAAGGTTATGATTATCCCGATTAAAAAGCCATATTTCAAATTCCGCACAAACTTAATAATTACAAACTATTAAGATATGTGTTTTCGTTTATATTTGTCTACAAGATAAAGTAATGCACCACCAATGTCAAACACTTTTTCAAAGCAAAAATCAACATTTTTTTTAGGTGCTTGATTATATGTTAATTATGAAGACAAAAAAATTTTACCCGTGAATTTATTCTTTTAAGAAAGAAAACTGAACCCATTTTTCGCTGCTTAATTCACCTGTTACCCATCTCAGGGAAGCGGGTAAAATTTTGAAACGGAACTCATTCTGGAGAACGATTTGAAAATTGTTTGAATATTTGTTGCAGCGCGGAACGACTTTTGGAAGAGACCCCGGAGAGTGAAAGAAGTTTTTCTGACAACTCAATATAGATGTCTAACATTTCGGGGTGATAATTTTTCAGGAACTTCAGGTGTGCCTGCACCGTCTTTGCATCTCCTCTCTGAATGGGTCCGGTTAATCCGTCGGCGGCACCATGAAGAGAAATTTGCTCAATGACGGCGGTAAGCAAAGGATGCAGGAGCTGTTTCTCCTGGTTTTCCGGCAGGATATTTCCCAGGAGATCCCGACTCATTTCAGCAAGAGCAACCAGAAAATTAGCGGAAAACACACTTGCCAAATGCACCGCCTCTTTTTGTTCGGGCCCAATCCGGAATGCAGGGTTACCGGTAGAACGGAAAATCTGTTCAAACACCGTTACCGCCGGAGAATCCCCCTCCAGGTCGAACCAGACATTTTCTATCTGACGATTGTCTTCCGGATTGAGGGCAAACGCGTAAACCGGGTGAACGCTGGCAACTGCCGCGCCTTTCCGTCTGAACGGTTTCAACACTTCACAAGGCAGTGTGCCGGAGGTGTGTGCAACAACTTTATTTATCCAGGCAGGCAATAATCGGGCGGTTTGTTCCGCTGTTTCGGCAATCAGGTCATCCTGCACGGTCAGCAGAACGATGTGTGCCGCTGCCATTTTGTCCGATGTAAGTTGTCGGGTTAAGAAGCGCCAATTGAAGCGCCCTGATAAATAGCGAAACCGCTCGCTGTTTTTTTCCACCAGGGCGGTAATTTCGAATCCCTGCTCAACAAAATAGCGGGCAAGCCCGGCACCGCTGCGCCCGGCACCGATGATAGAAAATACCGGCATAGTAGGATTCATTTTCATCTTGGACAACTTTTCAGGAATCCTGGCAGAGAAAAACGCGCCGGGAATACCGATGTCAAAATGTTACTTCACGACTACGCAGTTACATTATTTCTTCCCGGTTAACCTTTCGGTCTTTGGGGAAGTAACGGTTATAAATCAGGTCCGAGAACTCCAATGCATCCCGGGAGTACGGATTGATCCCGGTCTGGTAAAACATTTCATCAATTGCTGCCGAAGCTTGTTTCCATGTGGGAACCTGGTTGATGAACTCGGTAAATTGAGTGTATTGACTTTCGTTTTTCTTAAAGATGCGCTTAATGATTTTTTTTCTCATTTTACGTGGAATCAGATTTTCCAGGTCTTCCAAAGAGTCGCCCTTTATTTTAGCGGCGACCATATTTGCCAACTGATCAGCGGCGGTCATTGATTCCGCCGGAACCGCCTCTTCTTCCTCATACTCCTCTTCCTCAACTTCTTCTACTTCCGGCTCCGGAATCTTAGCCTCTGCTTTCACGGTTATTTCTTCAACCTGAATTTCCGGCTTTGCCGTTTCGATATCGGCAATTTCTTCGACCGAAATTTCTTCTTTCTCCGCTTCCACCCGTCGGCGCTGTTTGGCAGTTTTCCCGGTTCGAAGCAACGCTTCCAATTCAGTGACGTCAATTTTCTCTGTACCTTCGTTTTCCTCGGCTTGAATCAAGGCGGCGTAATCATCCAGGTTGCGGTCTTTGAATGACTGTAACAATACTTCGGTCGATAAACTGTCGGAAGGTTCCCGTCCTTCGTTCATAAACGTGATGATTATTTTCACCATCTGCGAGATTTCCCGGAGATATTTCAAATTGAAATAATCGGTCAAGGCATCCTTGTAATACTGAAATTTGTCGAAATATTTCAGCATATCGTACACGTCCATGGTGGTGATTAAAAAGCTGTCTTTAAACAGAAACTGGGTTAGTGTTTGATGAGGTCGGGTAAGGTAGTTCGCTTCCAGTTTGATCGCCCGCTCCAGTAATTGATTAAACTTGTTAATGTGAAAGGTGGCGGTGCTTTTTAGTATATCAAATAACTTGTCGATAAGCACCCGAACCTCAGGCATGTCATAATCAAATCTCTCGTTGGCGGTAAATTTTTCCGCTTCTTCCCGAAGCCAAATTTCAACTTCCTGGTCGAAAAAGTGTTTTACCGAGTCCGGGATGTTCCTGGTCATCAGATAGTTTAGTGGAATATATTCCATCTGTGCGGAAACCACTTCTTTGCGAATTTTGTTAATAATGTTTTCAATAACTTGTTCAAGCATTTTATTTTCCTTTTCTCTACTATTCAATGGTATATAATAACAATCACTATTTTATTTTGCAAGTGCAATTTGATGTACCCGCTTAATTTTTGCAAGTGCTATTTCTGTGACAATTTGCCCGGCTAAAGCAGCAGGTATTTTAATTTCATAACGAAGAATAACATTTTCTTTCCAGGGTAAATATTTTTAATTTTCTGTGAACTTGCCAAGAGGGTGGCGAGTTAATTATTTTGAGAAAAGCAAAGGGAGAATGCTCATGGTACCGCAGCTTTTTTGGGATGTCGATACGCAATATGATTTTATGATGCCGGATGGTAAACTGTATGTTGCCGGCGCCGAAGAAATAATCCCCAATCTTTCCCAATTAACCCGGTTCGCCCGTGAACACCGGATTCCTATCTGGGGATCGGTTGACTATCATAATCCCGACGACCCGGAAATTTCCGATCAGCCGGATTTTCTAAAAACCTTCCCGCTTCACTGCGTGAAAGATACGCCGGGACAACAAAAGATTGAAGCAACCAGCCCGTTGAATCCGCTGTGGATTGACTCGCACCTGCTTGAAGTTCAAGAACTGCACGAATTGCTCAATTCTCACCAGGGCGAAGTCATTTTCCGCAAACAAAGATTTGATGTATTCACCAACCCCAATGTGATTCCGGCGCTGAATTTTCTCGGACCGCAGCACATTTTCGTCTACGGCGTTGCCCTGGATGTTTGCGACTTCTACGCGGTGGAAGGTTTCTTAAAAATGAACCGGTTTCAGCTCACGCTTATCGAAGATGCCACCAAACCCATTCATCCCGACCAAGCTGGTAAGCTTCTGGAAAAATGGCAGAAGCAGGGTGTGCGCATCGCGAAAACCGAAGAAATTGTCCGGGAATGATGTAATTTAGCGGAGCAAAATCATTTTCCTGATTTGCGAGAACCTGGTGCTTCTGTTTGTCGTGCGGGCTTGCAGCCGGTACATATACAGCCCGGAAGGAACAGTTGTACCGTTAGCGTTTTCTCCGTGCATTTGGCACCAAACCTAAATAATCGGCAACCCCGTGAACCAGGGCGTACGCCGTGCTGTCGTAATTGCCGGCAGCCGAACAATTCATATCTTCGTAGGTCAGCGCCATCACCCCTTCATGAAAGTGAATCCAGAACCAGCTCTCCGGGTACACCGGCGGCGTTCCGTTTGTCCAGCTCACAAAATAGTACCACGGTTCAATCCCGTTTATAAAATAGGACCGAACTCCACCGATGAAACTTTGTTCCAAAACAGTGTAAGGCACCGAGGTCCCGGCAGCATCGTGGTAGACAAAATAGCGTTTGCAGGCATAAGAGGAGTGCATATTCAGCGCCACCTCGATGGGTGTGTTCGAAGCCATAAGCTGGGTAAAACGGCTTCGCAAAACTGCCACCTCCGGTTCTACCGGATTGGCGTTCCAGTTGCTTTCCAGGTCAACATGGTGAGCGTTTTGCCGGGCATATTCCAATTCCACCCCGTCCGGATTGTACATGGGAATAATGTAGAAGGTGCAATTGCGGCGCATAAACCGGGCAAATGGTGTTTCGGAAAGCAAAAGATTAATCACCGCGTCTGCGACCCAAAACGCCTGTACTTCCCCGGGGTGTGTTCGGGCATGGATAAAAACCGTTTTGCGCGGTGCACCCGGCAGGGAATCCGAGGTGACGGTCAGTTGCCACAGCGCGCGATTTTGCACGCTTGCGCCCAGCGAATCGATGGTCACATACGGACTCTGTGCCCAGCGCGGCAGGTCTGCCAAAAGACTGTCGTATCCATAGCCCCAGTGGTCTCCCAAGATGGAAAGCAGTTTTTGTGCCTTGACTTCATCGTACCCACACTTATCGGCAGGTATTCCGTATGTTTCAAAAAATGCCTGTGCTGGCAAGACGCCCTGCGAAAAGAGCCCAGCCGGGAGTAAATATATAAAAAGCAGAATAAAGCCGTACCGGAAAGAATGTTTAAAACTAAAATCTTTCATCGAAGTTTCCCTGTTTTTATTACAATCTAATAAAACAGAGGTTTCGTTCCTACTTTTCGGTTATTTTCTGCGCATAAAGCAGGTGATAAGCAATGAGCAACTGGGAAAGCGCCAGGGGATAGCTAACTTTGGTTTCCAGACCATCATAAAATTCCCCGATTTGGGATTCGCGCAAATGCTCAAAATCGGGCAGATGACTCCAAATGACATCCTCCAGCTCTTTCGCTTTATTGACAGGCGTATTTCCGGCAATATGGAGAAAATCCACCGGGCGTCCCTCATCTCTCCCTAAAGACAAAGAAAGACATTTTTTATCATCCTCCCGACTTTCATCGATAAAAACAGACAAATCGGGATTGGGTATGGTAGGACGCAAAACAAGTTTTACATTCAAATGACCGCCTGTTTCTTCGGTGTTACCTTCCGGTCTGTGGAAATTCATAACAATATCTGCATAAGTTCTTTGGGGTTTAATATAAGTTGCAGCGTCGTGTTCCCTCTTTTTCAGGGCT
>MVCZ01000098.1 GCA_002049825.1 Candidatus Zhuqueibacterota bacterium 4484_188 | reverse complement strand
TGTAATAATTCCTGAAAACGCTGAAGCACCTTCCAGCGTGGATGCCGCTGCTTACCAACGGTATCAGGCGTATATTTAACCAATAAATTATTCACATATCCTGCTTCGCGTAATTTCCAATAACCTTCTGTAAAGTAGAGCATATCCACCAGTAAAAGCGATATGCGCCCCTTACCAATCCGATCACAGCAGCGACGCAGCAAACGCTCGCCGCTTGCCGCTAATTCCTTGCCTTGCTTTTCTATCGGCTCAATATCCAACATAAATACATCACCCCAGCGGGTGGCAAAACATAAACAACTGTAAAGCCTTTTACCAAAACTGCTACCATCCCCAATCGCTTCGGGAAGAATCAATCCCGAGGTGAGGAGCGCCTCCAGCATGCTGTAGTTTATGCTTCGTAACACTTCAATATCCAAACGACCCAGACGATCAATGAGCGTGCTGTCCGAAACAACAGTATGCCGGCAGCGAGTATTCGGATAGTGAGCTACACCAAAAAACTTTTTGACTTTCTCAAAACGTCCAAATTGATCCATGGCTAAAAAAGAAGTTCTGCCAAGGGCGCCTATGAGAAACAGATAGCAGTATATCATCCGGCTGCTTTTGATGAGTTTCTCTTATTTAATTAAATTTAACCAAAAATAACCCCGCTGTCAATTTTTAACCACCATCGGGAATTTCTGGTTAAACCGTACTAAGGGGTGGGAATAAAGTTACCGAGTCATTGCCCTACCTGGCGCTGCCGGCAGACAGACTTCTCCCGGCAAACCGGGATCGCAATGGCTTTGCCTCCAATCGCTGAGGTTTTACCCTCAATAAACACCACCGATTGCTTATGTGCCATTTTTGAATTAACTTTGCAACGGTAGAAAGAAATAAAAAACGGGAAAAAGCAAGTGGATTTTGAACCGAAATTTAGCGGCTTTCATGACCTGATGAAATTCAGGGTACGGGATGCCGAAGAAGCGCTGCGTACGCTGAATAAACACTCGGTAGACCTGGTGATTACCATGGCGCGGATTGCCGACATGAACCCGGTGGAATTCGGACGAAAGGTGAAAGAGACACACCCGCAAATGCCCATTGTTTTGCTGACTTACGACATCATCGATCCCATTTTGCTGGAGAAAATCCGAAAAGTTCGCACAATCGACCGGGTTTTTCATTGGAGCGGGGAATCGAAAATTTTGCTGGCGGTTATAAAATATGTGGAAGATTTGAAAAATGCTCCCGACGATACCCGCGCCGGCGTACAAGTTATTTTGGTTATCGACGATTCGCCTAAATTTTACTCCATTTTTCTTCCGGCAATATATACCGAAATCATGATTCACACCCGCAGCCTGATTTCAGACGGCGTGAACGATTTGCACAGAATGCTGCGGATGCGCGCCAGACCGAAAATTCTGTTAGCGGAATCCTACGAAGAAGGAATGGACATTTATGAAAAATATAAACAAAACCTGTTAGGTGTTATTTCCGATATTCGTTTCCCCAAAAAAGGAGTTATGGAGGAAGATGCCGGCTTCAAATTAGCGGAAAAAGTTAAAAGAGAAGTCGCCGACCTACCGGTGCTTTTGCTGTCTTCGGAAAAACAGAATTGCAATGAAGCCCTCAAACGCGGGGCTGAATTTTTGGACAAGAACTCGGCAAACCTGATCATGGATTTGCGTTTATTTATTCTGAACAATTTTGGATTTGGCGATTTTGTTTTTCGCTATCCCGACGGAAGGGAAATTCGCCGGGCAAACAATCTGCCCGATATGGTGCGGGCAATCGAAGAAGTCCCCGGCGAAAGTCTGGTCTACCATGCCCGCCGAAATCACATTTCCATCTGGCTGCGCGCCCGTACTGAATTTGAATTAGCCGATCAGCTCCGTCCCAAAAAGGTCTCGGATTTTAAAAATGTGGACGACCTGCGCCATTTCATTGCCACTGCCATCGACCGGCGGATTCAACAGCTCCAGATAGGTGTTATCAAAGATTTCGGTTCCTCGCAATTGGCCAGGGAAAATTCCTTTATCCTGTTGGGAAACGGTTCCCTGGGCGGTAAGGGACGCGGCATTGCCTTCCTGAATGCCTTATTTGCCAATACCAGAATCTTCGAGAAATACCCGGGGGTCCGCATCACCATTCCACCCACCTTTGTACTGGGCACCGAAGTTTATGAAGAATTCCTCCAACGGAACGAATTACAAAAATTTGCCATCGAAACCGACGATGAGGAGTTGATCGCCAAGCGGTTCATTAAAGGAAAATTTCCCGAGAAGATTGAAAAAGACATACACGCATTACTAAGCAATATCACCTACCCCCTTGCGGTGCGGTCTTCCAGCCTGCTGGAAGATTCTCATCTGTCTCCCTTCGCGGGTTTGTATAAAACCTACATGCTGCCCAATAACCACCCGGACATCAAAGTGCGGCTGCGACAGCTTCTGGATGCAATTCGCCTGGTCTATGCCTCGGTTTTTTACCGGAATCCCAAGCATTATATTCAAAATACCGATTTCCGGATTGAAGAGGAAAAAATGGCGGTAGTCATTCAACAACTTGCCGGAAAACGATACGGCGACAAATTCTACCCGGTGCTCTCGGGTGTGGCTCAATCTTACAATTTTTACCCTATTTCGCACATGAAACCGGAACACGGCATTGTTCACCTGGCACTTGGGTTGGGTAAGGTGATCGTGGATGGGGAAAAAATTTACCGTTTTTCCCCGGCGTACCCGCAGATTGCCCCGCCCTACAGTTCAGCCAGGGAATTTTTGAGAAATTCACAGAACTGCTTTTTTGCCCTTGATCTGTCCCGCCCGGGAATTAAGGTAAAACAGGATGAACACTTCAGCCTGAAGAAATTAAACCTCTCCGAAGCGGAAAAAGACGGCACGCTCCATTTTGTGGGAAGCACCTATTCAACCGAGAACCAGAATATTCAGGACACACTGAGCATCCCCGGTCCCCGCATGATTCGCTTTGCCAATATCCTGAAATACAAGGTGTTCCCCCTTCCCGAGATTATCACCGATCTTCTTCAATTGGGCGAGGAGTCTTTTGCCACCCAGGTAGAGATTGAATTTGCGGTGAACCTGGAAAAAGGAACAAATTACCAACCGGAGATTTATGTTTTACAAATTCGCCCGATAGACCTGGGTAACGAGTCGTTTGAAGTAGCGGTGAGCAGCAAAGATATTAAACATGCGATCTGTTCGTCTGAGCACGCGCTGGGAAACGGATTTTTCAACACCATTCATGACCTCGTCTATGTGGACCCGGAGCAATTCGATATTGCCCGAAGCCGGCAAATCGCCCGGGAATTGGAAACACTCAATTCCCGCCTTGCCACCGAAAAACGAAACTATATTTTAGTTGGATTCGGGCGTTGGGGCACCGCCGACCCCTGGCTGGGTATTCCGGTGGAGTGGCACCAGGTGTCGCAGGTCAAAGTGCTCATCGAGGCGGATTTACCTAATTTCAAGGTGGAACCATCCCTGGGCAGCCACTTCTTTCACAATTTAATCTCGCTACGCCTGGGATATTTGCACCTGAATAGTAATTCCCGGAACGAATTTATCGACTGGCAGTGGATTCGGGAACAACCGGTAACGTCCAAGACCCGCTTCCTGAAACATGTGAGGTTTGACAATCCCCTGCTGGTGAAAATCGACGGCAAGTCTTCCCGTGCGGTGATTCTGAAACCGGAATAAGGCGTTCTCCCGGTAATTTTCCCGGCTCAGGTAAGCATCTTTTTCCCAGGCAGCCTTCCAATTTTTCCCCGCTTCTTTGCAAATTCATAATCTCACTTGACTTTTATTGGTTTTATTTTTACTTTTTTTTAGCGTCTTGCTCATTTATACTGAACAGGGTAGAAGCCATAATGGAAAAATATGGACATTTTTTCACCTCTCTTGCTGTGATTCAAACAGAACCACTCTCTTACAAATCACTTGCTATTTTCACCATTCAGTGCAAATCTTCCTTCTCCCTATCTACCTCCCTATCTACGGCTCATGTACTACCTATGGCAATTGACCCCCACTCGTATTTGCAGCAATTATCTGATTTGTAGCGATAAAATTTCTCAGTTTCAACAAAACCTCAATTTTGAGGACTCAAAAAGACAATGATCGGGCGATTTAATAATCGGGGCAAGGACCAGCCAACAAGCGGATTAAACATTCCGCCCTTATTCCGATCGGTTGTTCGGGCTATTTAAAAAAGGAGAAAACCATGCCGGAATGCCAACACCTGTGGGAAATGATCAACATTCAATTCGGTTTTGTGGTATTTGAGAAATGCTCTCACTGCAACGGTTTAAGAACTTACTTTTCACCCAAGGATCATCCCATCGTAGGGGACGCTTACCTGGAGGGAGAACATACCTGGCGCTGCATGGAAAATGCCCAGTCATTTCAGTTCGACCTGCGCTGCGCAAAATGCAACCGGGTGGAAAAATATGACGATTTTATGGGATTTCTCTATTGCACCGGTTGCCTGCCTGATTGCCAGGTAGATATTATACAAAAAAAATTAGAGACCCAAAAAACCTGGGTGTTGGTCGCATTCAGCTTTTTTCCCAGGAAAGAGAAAGATTCTTTTTCCCCGGAACGGTTGAAAATCCTGGAAGACTATTTTAACCAGCGAAGGGATACCTCGCGTTCCAGAGTTGCCATTCTTTCTTACGACCTGATTGAAGATTTTTCCCGCTGCAAAGGGGAGTTTATCCATGATGTGGGCATGCTCTCATTAGAGCCGCCCAAAGAAAACGACGGAATTGATAAAAAACATCGGACTCAAAGCATTAAGTGAATTTGATGATCGTAAAATTACCGGCGTGTTTGTTTCCGACATGTTGAGCGATGTGATGGCTGGTGCTAAATCCGGTGACCTGTGGGTAACAGTGCAAACCCACAAAAGCATCGGCTAACCTGGTGGATGTGTCGGCGGTAATTATTACCAGCGGAAAAGAGGTACCCCAGGACACCGTAGAACTTGCCAACAAACATAATATTGCTATTCTTAAAAGTGATCTGCCAACTTTTGAACTGGTAGGCAAATTATACGGATTAGGTTTGGTAACCAAATAAGTAACCCGTAACTGTACACCGGAACCACCTTACACGAACAGGAAAACCTGTTTATCGGTACTTTACTTTCTGAAAAGAACAGCATGAAAATCGAGAAAATTAAAGAAGCCCTGGATGCTTCAATTTTAGAGGGAGAAGACCTGCTGGAAGCCAGCGTGGACCAGGTGTACGCCTCGGACCTGATGAGCGATGTTTTGGCATTCGGCAAACCGCACTCTATTTTACTGACCGGACTGGCAACCAGACAGGCGGTCATTAGTGCTCACATGGCTGAATTCAACGGGGTAGTGTTGCTGCGCGGGAAAAAACCGAAAGACGGCGCGGAAAAATTTGCCCGGGAGAACAGCCTGGTGCTGCTCTCCACCGAACTGGATATGTACGACGCCTGCATTCGCATCGATTCCATCAAACGGAAACGGCATAGCCCGGCGAAAACAGAGACAGTAAAACCGGTGCGTGAAGAAATTTTGCTTAGTCATGAATTCAGCATCGAAGGCAACGATTTCGCCGATGCCGGGATGGTTTCAACGGAGGTAAAATCCCTGTTAAAAAAAATCGGTCTGGACCCTGTGCTCATCCGAAGAGTTGCCATTTCAACCTACGAAGGCGAGATGAACGTGGTGATGCACGCCAGGCGCGGAAAAGTGTATCTTTCAGTATCTCCAAAAATTATTGAAGTGGTCATTGACGACGAAGGCAAAGGAATCCCCGATGTGGAATTAGCCATGCAGAAAGGTTTTACCACCGCCACCGAGGAAATGCGCGCTATGGGCTTTGGCTCCGGTATGGGATTACCTAACATCAAGAAAAATTCGGATGAATTAAAAGTCGAAAGTGAGGTGGGGAAAGGAACGCGGCTGGAAATGCGGTTTTTTATTTAGGAGGAGTGAGCGAGGGTAGTGCCATTTTGATATTGGATGTTCATTTTTTAAACAAACAATTAGAATCAACTTATTCAAAAACATAAGAAAAATTCATGGCTACATATTATCACGCGCACCAGGTTATTACCGATAAATGCAAGGGACGCATGACCTGCATGCGCCACTGTCCCTCCCAGGCTATCCGGGTCAAAAACGGCAAGTCGGTCTTTTCCGAAGAACTCTGTGTCGACTGCGGCACCTGCATTTCTGTTTGTCCGGAAAAAGCGATTGTGCCGATTACCGATCCGTTCGTAACAAAATCAGTTTTCAAATACCGGGTGGTGGTTCCTTCGCCGGTGCTCTATTC
>MVCZ01000097.1 GCA_002049825.1 Candidatus Zhuqueibacterota bacterium 4484_188 | reverse complement strand
ACCATGCCCACCAGTACGCTCAGCATAATTCGCCAGGAACCGATGCCGGTGATAATTAAAATAGCGGCACCAATAAGACAGGCAAGGGTTGAAGTTTCTCCCATTGAACCCGGAATTATGCCCACAAAAGCATGCCACCAGGAAGCGGTGACTTTCAGCGCCGGATCGGCAAGTGCCGCCAGGGGAGTTGCTTTGCTGACCCCATCTACTGCTACCCACACTGCGTCGCCGGAAATTTGCGCCGGGTAGGCGAAGAAAAGAAATGCACGTGCGGTGAGTGCCGGGTTGAGAATATTCATACCGGTACCACCAAACACTTCCTTTCCGACTACCACGCCAAAAGAAATACCGATTGCTACTTGCCACAATGGAATGTTGGGCGGCAATATCAGCGGGAAAAGCAGGCTGGTAACGAAAAACCCTTCGTTTATTTCGTGTTTGCGAACCACCGCAAAGAGTACTTCCCACGAAATTCCTACCGCAAAGGTGACGATATAAACCGGCAGGAAATAAAGCGCACCCTGCACCATGTTCCCGATAATGCTGGACGGATCAACGCCAATACCCAGGAAAGACAGTACCGAGCCGCGCCATCCGGCAACCGCACCCTGACCCAGTTTCAGCAGTGCCAGATTTGCCTGGTAACCGGTGTTGTAAAATGCCATGAGGACTGTGGGAACCAGTGCATACATCACCACGGTCATCATGCGTTTTAAATCCATTCCATCTCGAACGTGAGGCGCAGACGGTGCTGTTTTACCGGAAGTATAGAAAAATGTGTCGAGAACCTCGTACAGTGGGTACAACCGTTGCAGTTTACCGCCTTCTACGAAATGCTTTTCCTGTTTATCAAAGAATTTTCTTATGAATTTCACTATCCTTCCTTTTCAATTATGGTTAACAATCTTCTTAAATTGGCTCCATGATCAATTTTTGATGGACACACAAAAGTGCACAGTGCCAGGTCTTCCTCGTCAAGTTCCAGGCAGCCCAGATTCTCAGCTTCTTCCACATCGTCCACCGCCAGTGCCCGGAGCAAAAACGTGGGGAGAATATCCAGCGGCATGACCTTTTCGTAGTTGCCAATGGGAACGATGGCGCGTGGTCCGCCGTAGAGGGCGGTATCGAAATCATATTTTTTATGGGGAACCAGACTCGAGAGTAAAATTCTTTTCAAAGCAAATGTGTTGAAGCCGGGACTCAACCAGCCAAAAAATTTGCGTTGATTACCTTCGGACAAAAGAGAAATTTGCTGGTGGAAACGCCCGAGATATGCGTAAGGACCTGAAGCGGTTCTGCCGGAGAGCACCGAGCCGGAAACAACCCGGTTTTCACCGTCTTTCAATTCGCCGGAGGTCACATCTTCTAGCGCCGCTCCCAGGCGTGTTCGAATCAGGCGAGGGTTCCGGGCAGCAGGTCCCGCCAAAGCAACAATTCGTTCCACATTCAATTTGCCGGTAGTGAACAGACAACCGATTGCCGCCACATCCTGGGCCCCCACATGCCACACGGTTTTGTTGTGATGAACCGGATCGAGAAAATGAATGTGGGTTCCCACATTTCCGGCAGGATGTGGTCCGGCAAATTCCTCCACGGAAAGATTCGCTACACCGTTCGTCGGAATATTGGTACCGGGCGCTTTGCAAAGAAAGACTTTGCCCTCGGTTAGTTTTGACACGATCTTCAATCCTGCCTGGAAATTAGCTTCGTTGCCGGCAAGAATCTTTTCCAGCGAAGGCGCCAGCGGGTTGGTGTCCATAGCAGTTACAAAAATTGAATGCGGGGTAACCTCCGGATTGGCGACTTTACTGAACGGACGAGCGCGCAGGGAGGTCCAGAGTCCCGATTCGATAAGCTGTAATGTCACTTCTTCCCGTGTCAGGCTCTCCAGTTTATTCTCGGGGTACGATTCGAAAGCGACTTCTTCATCGCCGTCCAGTTCGATAACGACAGACTGGAAATGCCGTTTCGCCCCGCGGTTAATTTCCACCACCTTCCCTGCACCGGGCGAAGTGTAACGAATGCCGGGCGTCTTCTTGTCGGTAAAAAGCACCTGTCCCAATTTTACCCGGTCACCAACTGCCACTTCCATGGTCGGTTTCATACCAACGTAATCATCGCCAATAACCGCAACCTTTCCGGGCGCCTTACCGTCGCTGATTTCCTGCTTCGGTTCGCCGGTAATCGGAAGATCCAATCCTTTTTTGATTTTTATCAATCCCATGTTCTCTCTCAGTACCTTCCTTTAATTAATGTGAAATTAGTATCACAAACAACGAAAATGTAGAAAGTAAATTAAAAAAATTTTTTCATAAGAGTCAACAAAAGGATTTTTTTATTTGGGGCTAAAAAATTATATTCACTTTTGTACTTTTAATGCTGGAAATGGAAAATGGAAACTCGAAACTTGAGGATTGGAATTTATTTGCCACCCGGTTTGCGTTGGCAGACTGACCTGCCCGACAAGTTTTCTGGTAAAGCCGGCAGGCAGAAAATTTTTGTTTCGGTATTTCGAATTCTTTTTCGTGTCGTTCGTGTATTTCGTGGGCTAAATGGGAACGGATTTACTTTCTCATTTATTTTAATGCAATGAAGCGGTTCCGAATGATCGAAGGGCGAATATGTGAATTCGGTATGATTTATTGCCGGATTTTTTTATATTATTTCGGTTTACCGAAAGGCAAAGAAAATATAAAGGAAATCAAATGGCTAAAGCAAAAAAATCCCGTAAACAAAAAACTCAGCCGATTCAGACAATCTCCGAAGATCTGTCTCTACTGGAAAAACTGGAACAGCCCCGGGCAATCCTGGGGTTTTTCATCCTGCTCTTTGTGTTACTCGCTATTTTATACAAACCATTAGTGTTTGAAGGAAAAGACCCTTCCGGCAGCGACATTGTAACCGGAATCGGAAAAACGCACCAGATGAAAATGTGGCAGCAGAAAACCGGGCATTACCCGTTGTGGAACCCGGCGATGTTTTGCGGTATGCCGGCTTACTTCCGTTTCGGAGCGAAAGTGTGGTCTTTCGATACGCTGCTGAACAAACTCGATTTTTTAGGCGACTGGCGACTGTGGTATTTTTTAGCCGGGGCGCTGGGCATGTTTTTACTGATTAAATTCCTGGGGCTTTCTGCCGCCGCGGGAATGCTGGCAGCACTTGCCTTCGTTTTCATGCCCCATTTCCAGGCGCTGATTATCGTTGGGCATTTTTCCAAATTCCGGGCGCTGATGTGGATGCCCTACGTGCTGCTTACCGCCCTGCTGCTCATCCGGCGCCGGGATATTCTTTCGGCGCTGCTATTTGCCCTGGCGCTGGCGCTGCAGTTCCGCACCCAGCATTACCAGATTATGTTCTACACCCTGATTGCCATCCTTTTCATGGGAATCCCGCCACTTTACCGCATGTTGAAGGAAAAACAGTTCGCCGCCACCGGCAAGCTACTTGGGCTGACCTTCGCCGCCGGTATGCTTACCCTGCTTATCGTATCCCAAAATCTGCTTTCCATTAAGGAATACACCCCCTACTCCACCCGCGGCGGACACGCCATTTCCATCCGGGATACCGGCGAAACACACCAGGAAAAGAAAGGGGTCGGGTTCGACTATGCCACTAACTGGTCTTACTCGGTTTCGGAGTGGTGGAATCTGATCGTGCCCAAATTTCACGGCGGCACATCCAACGAAGTGTACACCGGCGGCGCTGTGCCGGTCTGGAAGAACCGTCAACTGCCAACCTACTGGGGCAGCATGCCGTTCACCCAATCCTACGAGTACCTGGGCATTTTACTGGTGTTTCTGGCGCTGATTGCGGTTATCTTTCAATGGTCGCGTTGGGAGGTAAAAAGCCTGACTTTTCTAACCGCGTTTGCCCTGCTGCTTTCACTGGGTAAACATTTTTCACTGCTTTACAAGCCGTTGTTTATTTACCTGCCCTATTTCGACAAATTCCGGGTACCGATGATGGTACTCACACTGGTGATGTTTACCACTGCCCTGTTGGCGGCTTACGGATTGTCCACCCACGCCGGCGAAATCCGCCGTTACGGTCAGGATACCGTCGCCAACCTGAAAAAGGTGCGCCTGGATTTACTGCGAACTTCCAGCCTGGTGAGCCTGTTGTTTTTGTTAGCGGGAATCAGCAGCGTTTTTGCGGTGGCAAAAGGGTGGTTACGCCGGGCTTATTTACCGTTCGTTATTCTGGCAATGCTCTGCATCGACCTGTTTGTGCTGGACAGCCACTACGTGAAGGGCAAGTTTACCGACACGAAAATCGCCGAGCAGCGCCATTACGGGCAAACAGCCATCGATAATGTTTTACAGAAAGACCATTCGCTGTTCCGGGTGCTGCCGCTGGACAACGTAACCCAGGACACCCGCTGGAGCTACGCTTACCAGTCGGTGGGCGGTTACTCCCCGGCAAAAATGCAAACTTTCCAGGAAATAGTAGACAACTGTCTCATCATCCGCGACGCCGGCAGTGCCCGAATTAACTGGAATGTGGTTAATATGCTGAATGCAAAATATATTATCAGCAACCAGAAACTACCTTTTCCCAATTTACAGTTGGTGGCGTCAAATCCGCAGCCAAAGCAATATGCCTTTCAGAACAGCGGTGTTCTGCCGCGCGCCTTTTTCGTGGACAGCTACCGGGTAATCAAAGATGGAGTGGAACGACTGAAATTTTTGAACAGCCCGGAATTCGACCCCGCCCGTATTGCCGTGCTGGAAGAAGAACCGGAAAAACAAATTACCCAACCAGACAGTTTCCGGATCAATGTGAAGTATCAGCCCGAACACGTGAGTCTGAACGTATATACCGACAAAACAGCATTGTTGGTGCTCTCCGAGATGTACTATCCGCCGGGCTGGACCGCCACACTGGACGACAATCAGGATTTGCACATTTTCAAAACCAATCATCTGTTGCGGTCGGTGGTTGTGCCGCAGGGCGATCATGCTATAGAATTCAATTTTCATCCGAAGTCATACTACGCCGGATTGCGAATATCTCTGGTGAGTTTGCTGGTGACTTACCTTTTGATCCTTATTTTCGGCTACATCCGGTACAGCGCCTGGTTGATTCATTTATTTGAAAAACGGGGTCCCCGGGGTAAATGAAGAAGGTCTTATTGATCAGTTATTATTGGCCGCCTGCGGGTGGTCCCGGTGCACTGCGAATGGTAAAATTTGCCCGCTACCTGCCGCAGTTCGGTTGGCAACCGGTGGTGCTCACCGTAAAAAACGGCGAATTCCCCTACCGTGACCCCAGCCTGGAAGAAGACCTGCCGCCCGGGATAAAAGTGTATCGCAGCAATAGTTGGGATCCTTTTCGATTGTACAAAAAGCTCACTGGGAAGAAAACGGACGAAGCTATCCCGGTTGGTGTGCTAACTCATCGTAAGCGCGGGTTTGCGGAGAAATTCGCCTCAGCGATCCGGGCAAATTTGTTCATTCCCGACGCCCGAATCGGTTGGGTGCC
>MVCZ01000096.1 GCA_002049825.1 Candidatus Zhuqueibacterota bacterium 4484_188 | reverse complement strand
TCCCCCGCAAATTAACAAGCAATCAGCAGTTGGCAGCCCTGCACCGGTTAAGGCAGCCTCGATGAAGGAAGAAAAAATTCAGAAGCAACCGCCGGTTGAGAAGAGTCCGGCAGTATTGGCGAAGATTTCAGTCAATTGAAAAAAAAGTTAGCCGGGTTGCAAGACCTGCCACAGTCTTCCCCCTCACACACGGTGGAAAAGGAGAAAACCGGAACAACCCTTGACCCCGATAGAATTAAAGAAAAATGGAATTTGGTGGTCGAGAAAGTGATGGCGGAGAAAATTGCCCTGGGTTCGTTTTTACAGGAGGGAATTCCCTACGCCGTGGAAAAGAATCAGTTAATCCTGGCGTACGATACACACGCCAGTTTTCACCGGGAGCATGTGGAAAATCAAAAGAAATATGTGGAGGGAGTGTTAAAGGATGTGTTGGGTTTCCCGATGAAAGTCGGGTTTAAATCGATAGATTTTGAAGCGGAAGGGATAAAAAAAGAACCTCGCACACCGGAGGAAATTTTAGAAGATATTAAAAGTAAAGAACCCATTTTGAATAAAATTATCGAAACATTTGGTCTGGAAGATTTAAACAAATCTAATATTCACTAATCGGGGTAGCGGGCAAGGTCGGGTTTTACAGATTACAAGCGAATCCTGGGTCTGGTTCGTCGCTGCCTTCGATATAAAAACTAAAATTTTAAGAGGAAAAGAATTTATCAAGAAGAGGCAACAGTATGAAAGGTGGAATGAACCAGTTATTGAAGCAAGCGCAAAAAATGCAGGCGGAATTAGCCCGCGTTCAGGCGGAATTGGCAAATATTACCGTCGAGGGTTCCTCCGGCGGGGGAATGGTAAAAGTGGTTGCAAACTGCAAGAACCAGATTTTAGATGTCAAAATTGAACCGGAAGTAATCGACCCGGAAGATAAAGAGATGCTGGAAGATTTGGTTGCCGCGGCGGTGAACCAGGCACTGGAAAACGCGCAGCATCGAGCCGAGGAAGAAATGGGAAAAGTTACCGGCGGAATGATGGGGAATCTTCCGGGAAACCTGAATTTACCGAATTTTTAAGACCAGCCTATGTACACACTTCCGCACGCGCTACAAAACTTAGTCGAAGAATTCCGGCGTCTTCCCGGAATCGGTAAAAAAACGGCGATGCGCCTGGCGCTTCATGTCCTGCACAGCTCGCCCGAAGAAGCGACAACTTTTGCCGAAGCGATTCTGCATGTAAAAGAGAATATTCATTTGTGCCGGAATTGTTTTAATTTTACCGAAAAAGAAATCTGTTCCATTTGTGAAGACCGGAACCGTAATCAACGACAAATTTGTGTGGTAGAGGACGCTTCCAATATTATGATGATTGAAAAAACAAACGAATACCACGGACTCTACCACGTGCTTGGTGGTGTTATTTCGCCCCTGGACGGCATTGGCCCGGAAGACCTGCACATTAAAGAATTATTGGAACGCCTGGAAAATGTGGAAGAGGTAATTTTAGCGCTTAATTCCAGCACCGAGGGTGAAGCAACCAGCATTTACCTGTCCCGGTTAATGAAACCGTTAGGCGTTAAAATCACCCGGTTAGCGCGTGGCATTCCGTTAGGTAGCAACCTGGAATTTGTGGATGAACTAACGTTAGGTAAGGCGTTGAAATCCAGGAAATCATTTTAAGCGGTTCGCCCGGTTTCATAAAGTCGAAAGTGTCTTGCTGTTTCTCTTTTGTAAGACATATCGCCGCCACACAACAGGTATTTTCAGAACGACTTACCATTCTTTGAGCATTCAGTCAAATGGAAGGGGTCAATAAAATGAGATCGACCATCTATTTTCTCGCTTTTGTTCTTCTCATCGGGCTGTTTTTCGTCCGGGATGTTTTGAGAAATACAAATCTTTTAAAGCCGGTTAATGAAGCAGAATCAGTTAGCGAGACACAAAAAAAGCCAAATGACTGGTTTTACATTCAGCGCAGTTATCCGGAGAAACAGATGAATTTGGAAGCCTGGCGGGCAGCGCAACAACAGGCACAATTATTCCGTACTTATGCCCTGAGTGAAAATTTATATTGGACCCCGGCAGGTCCTACCAATATTGGCGGAAGAATAACCGCGCTCTCTGTCCACCCGGCTCAGCCGCAAAAAATCTGGGCAGGTGCCGCCGACGGTGGAGTGTGGAAATCGGACAACGGGGGAGGAGAATGGGTTCCGGTGTTCGATTTTGCTCCCAGTCTTTCGATTGGCGCTATTGCCGTCGATCCCGGCGACCCGAACACGGTTTATGTAGGCACCGGCGAAGCAAATGCCAGTGGTGATTCATACCCGGGTACCGGTATTTATAAAACAACCAACAGCGGTAATTCCTGGCAGTTTATCGGTTTGCCGCAATCTTATTACATCGCACGAATCGCAATTGATCCCCTGCATTCCGACACTCTTTTTGTTGCGGCAACCGGATTACTGTTCGGGAAAAATCCTGAGCGCGGCATTTACCGTTCATACGACGGGGGAAATACCTGGCAGCAGGTTTTGTTTGTCTCCGACTCAACTGCCGGAATCGATGTAGTGATTAACCCGGCGAATCCCGATATTGTTTACGCGGCAATGTGGGAGCGGATTCGCCGCCCCTGGGAGAGAATTGCCGGCGGTATTACCAGCGGCATTTATAAATCAACCGACGGCGGAAATACCTGGACTCAATTAACCGGCGCAAATGGTCTGCCGGCAAATTCATCCACCAACGGCAGAATCGGACTCACCCTCTCACAAAGCAATCCGGATATTTTGTACGCCATTTATGCCGATCATCCCGGCTATTTTAAGGGGCTTTACAAAACAACCAACGGGGGGCAGAACTGGGTTCGGGTAAATGACGCCGCCCTGAGCTCTGTTTTTGGTTCTTATGGCTGGTATTTCGGTCAGGTGTATGTGGACCCCGGAAATCCGAACATAGTTTACGCGCTGGGTGTCGATCTGTACAAATCGACCAATGGTGGCGCTTCCTGGTCAAGCATCGCCTGGTCTACTCACGTGGATCATCATGCTATCTGGGTGAATCCAAATAACAGCGCCAGGGTGATCATCGGGAACGACGGGGGTATTTTCCTTTCCCAGAATGGCGGTAATTCTTTCAGTAAAGTGCTGAATTTGCCACTCAGTCAATTTTACGCTGCAGCAGTTGATTACAACAACCCCCAGCGGCTCTATGGCGGAACCCAGGACAACGGGACACTCAGAACGCTCACCGGACAATGGAACGACTGGCAAAATATCCTGGGCGGGGACGGTTTTTACGTCATCGTCGATCCGACCAATCCCAACGTGATTTACGCTGAATACCAGTGGGGCGGACTGAAAAAGTCGACCAACGGCGGGACCTATTTTTCCGGAGCAACAAATGGCATTAGTTCCGGAGACCGGACAAACTGGAGTACACCGGTAGTTATGGATCCTAACAATCATAATACACTTTACTATGGTACTTACCGCTTGTACCGGACAACAAATGCAGCCGGTAACTGGACAGCCATCAGCAACGATTTATCCAATGGATCACACGGGAGCAACAGTTTTGGTACCATTACCACCATCGCTGTTGCTCCATCCAATTCAAACCTGATTTATGCCGGAACCGATGACGGGAATGTGTGGATCACCGAAAATTACGGTACAAATTGGAGGAAAGTCTCTAACCAGCTGCCTAATCACTGGGTCACTAGGGTTGCGGTACACCCGGCAAACGACAGTGTTGCCCTGGTTACCTATTCGGGCTATAGATACAATTCCTATAACGGCTGTATTTATAAAACGACCGACCGGGGACATACCTGGACCGACATTACCGGGAATTTGCCTCAGGCGCCGATTAACGTCGTTTTGTTCGATCCCGACCAGCCGACAGTTTATTATATTGGTTCGGATGTGGGGGTGTATTATACAAATGACAATGGAACTTCCTGGCAGATGTTGGGCAACAACCTGCCGAATTCAGTGGTAATGGACATGGTATTTCATCAGCCTACCCGGAAACTTTCTGCCGCCACTCATGGCAGGTCGATGTACCAAATTGATTTGATGAATATTACCGCTTTAAATAGAAATGACCAGAATCCGACAATAAGTGAGTATCAGCTTTCTCAGAATTTTCCCAACCCATTCTTTCTCAGAATTTTCCCAACCCATTTAACAATACCACGGTTATTTCCTACTTTCTGCCTAACAATACCAGAATCCGGCTCTCCGTTTTTGATTTATTAGGACGTCCGGTGCGTACTTTGTTTTTAGGCAAAGAAGCGTCAGGTTGGCCGGCTCTCCGTTTTTGATTTATTAGGACGCCCGGTGCGTACTTTGTTTTTAGGGGACAAGAAGTCGCCAGCGGTACTTATGTTTTTAGCCTGCAGGGTTCCAATTTTCACCTGAGTAGAAAATTAACCCTGATAAAATAATGTTTTGCTAATATTCCGGTAAATGGGTACTGACCCCGATTCAGCGATTTAGCAATTCTGCTTGAATAATTCCTTACTGGGAGACTCCCTGGTTACCGGCATTTGCCAGAGCGTAAGTGGAAAAATTATTCAAAATAAAAACGGTCATAAATTAATACCTTGACACCTTTCATGGGTCTTATTAATTTAGTTTAGATGATAAAGGAATGAAAAAATGGAGTTTAGTAATCGTCTTTTAAAGCGGTTGTCTGTAGCATACAATGTGGTGGTTTTAACCGGCGCCGGTGTATCTGCCGCCAGTGGTGTTCCGACTTTTCGCGGTGAAGGTGGGTTGTGGAAAAAATTCCGTCCCCAGGAACTGGCGAACTTTGAAGCATTCTCCCGAAACCCGGAATTGGTATGGGAGTGGTACGACTGGCGGCGTAAATTGATAAAAAATGTCCGTCCTAACCTGGCGCATTATGCGTTGGTTGATTTGGAGAAACGCTTCCACGATTTTTTCCTCATCACACAAAATGTTGATAATCTTCACCAGAAAGCCGGTAGTCAAAAAGTGATTGAACTTCATGGGAATATTATGCGTAATAAATGTGCCAATTGCGGCGAACCGTATACCGGGGAGATTTCGTTGAAAGGGGGAATTCCAAGTTGTAAAAAATGTAACGGTTTAATTCGACCGGATGTAGTTTGGTTTGGTGAGATGTTGCCCAAACATGAAATTTTAAAAGCACAGGAAGTTTCGATGGGATGCGAAGTTTTCTTTTCAATCGGGACCTCTTCGCTGGTTGAACCGGCGGCTTCGTTGCCTTTTATGGCAAAGGGAAATGGTGCCTATGTGGTGGAAATCAACACCGACACCACACCGTTAACCGATGCTGCGGACGAACTTCTTGCGGGACCAGCCGACAAAATTTTACCTGACCTGATAATTTCCCTGGAAAAATATTCCCAGAACCTGTAGATAATTAAAAGAATTTAAAAATTGTTTTGGTGTGTTTAAAATATGATCCGTAAAAAAAATTTAAAAATAGTTCTTTTGGTAATACTTAGTTTTCTTTTTGGAGTCCGGTGTGCCTATTATAATATTTTATTTAATGCCCAGAAAGAATACAAAGACGGTATCAAAATCATTCAACGGGAACCGGAAAAGAAAAAACATCCCCAGGCAAATAAACATTTTGAACAGACCATTGAGAAATGCTGGAAGTTGATCGAACTTTACAGCGACAAAAGTAAATATGCCGATGATGCGCTGCTCTACATTGTAAAAAGCGAATTCAATTTGCGTAAATATGCGCAATCCCGGTTGCATGTAAATCAATTTCTTAATAAGTATCCCGACAGTAAGCTTGTCCCGGAAGCATATCTGTGGAAAGGTAAACTACTTTTAGTTGAAGACAAGATTGATGAAGGAAAAGAATATTTGAACCGGTGCATCACGGCAACCAAAGACAGTAAAATAAGAGCCCAGGCATACTACGAATTGGGGAATCTCTTTTTCAAGAATGAGGAATACGAGCAAGCCAGTAAGATTTTTGAAAAGGCATTACACGAGAAGACCGATAAACAATACGCGGCATTTATTCAGTTCTATCTGGCGGAGTCTTATTTCCAACAGAAAAAGTATAAAGAAGCAATTAAAAAATATAAAAAAGTTGAAAAATTTTCACCGAGTCTGGACATTGAGTATCGTACAAAATTTAACCTGGCAAATTGTTACACCAGCATCGAAAAATACGATGAGGCACTGAAAATACTGCGCAAAATGCTGACCGCTCCCCGGTTTAAAAATTTTGTTTCTATGATTAAAACTGAAATTGCCACTATTCACGATTTACAGGGAAAGTTAGATGAAGCGATTGATCAATACCGGGAGATTGTACGGGAGCGCAAACCCCAGGAAGGCACCGCCCTGGCAAGCTTTGATCTGGCTAAAATTTACGAAACTCGCCTGCAAAATGTGGACTCGGCAGTTTATTATTACGGGCAGGTGAAAAAAATTTACACCAAATTTGACAGTGTAGAGAAAGCCGAACAAAAACATACCTTCCTTTCTGAAATGAAAAAAATCAGGGATGCCATCAGGAAAGACACGAGGTTGGCGTACCGGTTGGAAAACGAACCCCGGTTTAGGGATTCGCTTTACACCGCCCAACTGGAAGATTCCCTGCAGCAGGAATTAAAAAAACTGACCCAGCGAAGTGATACTACATCTTCGCAATTGGCGGACAGTCTGAAGAGTGCCCTGGATTCCCTTAACCTGGGGTTTGCGGATTCGTCGAAAATTACCCAAAAAGATACCACCGCAGAAAAAACAGGCGATAAGCAACCCACCGGGGATGAACTGGATTTCCGAAACAGTCTGCTAGTGGGAGAAGAGGGAAAACCCCCGAAAACTCAGGAAGAAAAAAAGAAGAAGGGAAAAAAGGGTGAAGAACAACCGAAAGTGAAAACATTGGAGAAACGGAAACTTCCTCAGATAAAAGAGGACCTTAAAAATAATCGATATCATTTTGCGGAATTTTTCCTGCTGCAAGTTCAGAATTACGATTCAGCAAGTTATTACTATAATCAATTTCTGAACGCCTACCATGACTCCCTACTCACTCCGAAAGCGCTTTATTCTTTATATTTTATTTATTCCAGTCAGGCGCATTTCGATTCGTTAAAACGGGATTCAATCGCCAATTTACTGATTCGGAAACACCCGGAGTCTCCTTTTGCCAAAGTAATTTTAAAAGACCGGGGTATGATTCAGGAGCAACAGGGGACTGATTCGTTGGAAACGCTGGCTCATCAGCTATATTTGCAGGCAGAAAAGTTACGCGAAGCCAATCATAGTGACAGTGCACTCACTATTCTCCGGAAAATAACCGAATTAGACACTACATCAAAATGGGCAGCCAAGGCACAATTTGCCCGTGCCTGGATTTACGAGCACCAGCTCCGGGACACGGCAAAGGCAATTGAAGCCTATAAACTATTGCAGGGAAAATTTAAAGTTCCTGAATTTGCCTCGGTAGCTGCCAAAAAAATAGCTCCGCCTCCCAAGGAAAAACCGCCGGTTCATCCTGATTCAACGCTTTCACCGGAAATTCTCGCCAGCGACGATACCAGCCGGATTGTCACAGCAGCTACTACAGACACAACCAAACAAATTGTTGCCGAGAAAAGCGAGTTTAAATGGCTGTTGATTCGTAACAAAAATGTGAGAGTTATATTGAAAATGCGCCTTGGAAATACAAATTATGATTCATTCACTTCGCTAATCAAATTGTTTCAACGAGGAAATATTCTACTGATTCTATTCAGCTTTACCCTGGGTGTCGTCAGCAGTTGTTCCCATTCGAATAATGTGCGAAGAAAAATCTCCCGCACGACTCTTCAGCGGGAGCAACTTCGCAAGGATAGGAATTCTGTTCGGGCTTTGGAGAGCTTCCGGGGGACGGCTTCATTTTATGGTGCAAAATTTCATGGGCAAAAAACAGCCAGCGGCGAAATATTTGACATGAACAAGCTGACTGCTGCCCACCGCACGTTACCGTTCGGAACAGTCTGCCGGGTAACAAACCTGGCTAATAAAAAATCCGTTATTGTGAAAATAAACGACCGCGGACCATTTGTGCCGGGGAGGGTTCTTGATCTGTCGCGGGGCGCAGCTCAGGCGTTGGGAGCAATTCCACAGGGGGTCATCCACTGCTGCAGGCAGGGAATCCACTATATTGCATAATTAGATTCCCGATAATCCCGGAAAGCCGGGACGGGAATGACATCCTATGAAAGTTCAACCCGTCAGTGAGGTTATACTAAAATATAAATTTCTTCATTGCTTTATCTATGTAGAATTTTTAAGTTTTTAGCCATTTTAATGTAACCGCAGAGGAGAAATATATGGCAAAACAAATTGAAATTACAGACGCCAATTTTGAAGAAGAGGTAATAAATTCTGAAATCCCTGTAATTATAGACTTTTGGGCGGTCTGGTGTGGTCCCTGTAAAATGATTGCCCCGATTATGGAAGAATTTGCCGAGGAGTATGAAGGTAAGATAAAAATCGGTAAAGTAGATGTCGACCATAATCCGAATATCGCCGTGAAATTTGGCATCAGAAGCATCCCCACCGTTCTGTATTTTGAAGCAAACAGACGTTTATGAGCGGTGAAAATACGGATTTTTTAATTATGGAAATAAAAGATTGTTCATTTGTCAAAAGTGTGGTTGATTATAAAACCCGTCCCGAACCGGCACTGCCCGAGTTTGCTTTTGCCGGCAGGTCGAATGTTGGCAAATCTTCTCTAATTAACAGTTTGCTCAGGCGAAAGAACATTGCCAAAATCAGCAAACAACCCGGCAAAACCAGGACCATTAATTATTTCCTGGTCAATCAATCTTTCTATTTTGTGGACTTACCTGGTTACGGTTTTGCTAAAGTATCGCAGCAGGAAAAAGTAAAATGGGGGAAAATGATAGAGGACTACCTGGTGAACAGCCGCGAATTGAGAACATTGTTTGTTTTAGTCGACGCGCTGGTAGGACCAAAGAAGAATGATGAGCAGCTTGTGGAGTGGCTGCAATTCCATCAAATACCGTTCACACTGATTGCTACCAAGGCAGATAAAGTCGGGGTGAGTTCACAGAGAAAACGTGCGGAAGAAATCGGGAAAATGCTAAACCTGTCAGTATCCCGGGATATATTTTTTTACTCTGCCAAAAAGAACACCGGACGGGATAAACTCCTTGGACAGATTGAACTTTATTTAAAAAACAAGAGATAGAATTGAGGAACAGACGACTGATAAATTTACAATTACCTTGACTTATAAAGAAAGACTTCACATATTCACGCGAATTGTTTTTAACTTAACTTAAAAAGACAGGTGTACTCATGAAAGTATTAATCAGTGACAAATCCTCTCCAAAATGTGCCGAGGTGTTAAGACAGGCAGGGCATACCGTGGATGAAAAATTCGGTATTTCTCCCGACGAATTGAAACGTATAATTGGTGAGTATGATGGTTTAATTGTGCGCAGTGCTACCAAAGTAACTCGCGAAATCATCGAGGCTGCAACCAGCTTAAAAGTCATCGGACGGGCGGGAACCGGTGTGGACAATATTGATGTGAAAGCGGCAACTGAAAAAAATATTGTGGTAATGAATACTCCCGGCGCCAATACCAATGCTGTAGTTGAATTAACTTTAACCTACCTGTTTGCGTTAGGCAGACATTTATACCGTGCATCAGAATCGATGAAACAAGGACGCTGGGAGAAAAAAGCACTTACCGGCACGGAATTGTTAGGAAAAGTCTTGGGTGTGATTGGTTGCGGTAAAATTGGCCGGCAGGTAGCGATTAAAGCCCGTTGCCTGGGAATGGAAGTGATTTGTTTTGACCCATACGTTGGTCGGGAAATCACTGACCAGTTCGGTGTAAAACTAGTAGCCGATATTGATGACGTCCTATCCAATTCCGACTATGTATCGATCCATGTGCCAAAAACAGCGGAAACCACCAATTATATTGGCAAAGAACAATTCCAGAAGATGAAAAAGGGTGTTTACTTTATCAATTGCGCAAGAGGCGGAATAGTGAACGAGGAAGACCTGCTTTGGGCGCTGGAGGAGGGAATTGTCTCCGGTGCCGGTATTGATGTCTATCCCGAAGAACCACCTACGAACCTCAAGCTTGTTCAGCATCCCAAGGTAATCTGCACACCACATATTGGTGCTTCAACAAGGGAAGCGCAGGAAAATGTTGGAACGCAAATAGCCGAACAATTTGTCGAAATGTTTGCCGGTAAGGGAATACGCAATGCGGTAAACCGCTAAGAATTTTCAGACAAAAGAAAGTAAAACTTCCGGAAGCCCTGCATTTTCTCAGGGCTTCAGTTTTGTACTCCAGTTTTTTTTATTTTGAAATCTGTTTTGAAAAACGCAGGACGAAAGTAGTTTTAAAGTATGAACTCACTCGAAGGTAAGAAATTCACAAGCTAACTTTCCCGGCTGTCAACTAACAGCGCCAGATGTGGCAGACAATCCCCCCTTCGTCTGGAATATACTATCTTAGTGTGAAAAATAAAATGCTGCTATCATATTTTTGTGTCGCTCTGAAGAGCTTTATTTTTCGGTTATGGTTTATTTTCCCATCCCTTACGGAATGGGCTATATTGTTTACTCCTCCGGAGCATTTTCATTTTTCACCTCGGCAGAGGTAAACATATTAGCCCAAAGTGCCAGCTTTGGGAACCAGTAAATTGGCGACAAAATAAGCCCCGGCAGGGGCGGCAGACAGAATATCTGCTAAATTTAAAAATGTTTTTCGACAGTAAAGAATTCAGATTAAAGGTTGGGTTGGCAGAAATGCTTAAGGGTGGTGTCATCATGGATGTGACTAATGCCGAACAGGCAAAAATTGCCGAAGACGCCGGCGCCATTGCGGTCATGGCACTGGAACGGATTCCTGCAGATATTCGTGCCCAGGGTGGTGTGGCAAGAATGTCCGACCCGAAACTGATAAAAGAAATACAAGCTGAGGTAACCATCCCGGTCATGGCGAAATGTCGTATCGGTCATTTTGCCGAAGCGCAAATTCTGGAAACCCTTGGGATTGATTTTATCGATGAAAGCGAAGTGCTTACACCTGCCGATGAAGCTTACCATCTCGACAAGCACGCCTTCAAGGTTCCGGTGGTTTGTGGCTGCCGGGATATCGGGGAAGCTCTTCGCCGAATTGCCGAAGGCGCTGCTTTGCTCCGCACAAAGGGAGAAGCAGGAACCGGAAATATTGTAGAGGCAGTTCGTCACATGCGGGCTGTTCAGAGTGAAATTAAACGAATTACTACACTTGGTAACGAGGAATTGGTTGGTTATGCCAAAAGCATTGGCGCACCTGTAGAAATCGTTCAGTATGTAAAAGTGAACGGTAAGCTTCCGGTACCGAATTTTGCCGCGGGAGGAATTGCCACGCCTGCACCGCGGGAGGAATTGCCACGCCTGCAGACGCTTCCCTGATGATGCAATTAGGTGCCGAATCGGTTTTCGTGGGTAGCGGTATTTTCAAATCCCAGGATCCCGCGCGTCGTGCCAAAGCCATTGTAGGACATTCCTGAAGAACAGTTACTGCAAAATCGTGGGTGGTAAACAGATGTTGGTTGGTGTTTTAGCTATTCAGGGCGATTTTGCGCTTCATCAGAAACTATTACAGCAGTTAAATGTCTCAAGTACGCTGGTCAAAAAGAAGGAAGACCTGAAGAACTGTGACGGTTTGATCATTCCCGGTGGTGAATCCACCACTTTTGTTAAACAACTTAAGGAAATCGGCTTATTCAATGAAATAAGAGAGTTTTCCAGGAAACAACCAATCTTTGGCACTTGTGCCGGGTTGATCGCATTAGCAACCCATATTGAAAACGATAATCTGGATTCATTGGCACTAATCGATTTGCAGGTTACCCGGAACGCTTACGGGCGTCAGATCAATTCATTTATCGACACAGTTGAACTTTTGTTTGAAGGGAAAAAAATTGCTTTTGAAGGTGTTTTTATTCGTGCACCGAAAATTAAGAAAATAGGGGAGGGGGTAAAGCCTATCGGATATTATAATAATGAGATTGTATTGGT
>MVCZ01000095.1 GCA_002049825.1 Candidatus Zhuqueibacterota bacterium 4484_188 | reverse complement strand
AGCGGAAAGGATTGCGGCGGTTTTTCACACACATGACAAGTATTAAAATTCCAGCCAAAGCCCAGGTATTCGCTGAGGAAAAGCATAAATTTCAGCAGAAAAATCATCGGCTCCGGCTGTGTTTTCTGATTTAAGGCATAAAAGGATTCAACGGTAAAATCATACAAAATTCGGGCATTTTCGTTGTAACGGACATAGGCGCGAATCAGCTCCAAAATGGAGAAAGCAATTGCGGTGGAATTTAAATCTTCCCGGATATTGCTATACGCATCAATAAGATAAACTTCTGTAATGATTTGCAACCCACGCGTTTCCCGCAGTGAGATCAGTGCTTCAATCCGGTTTAAATTTTCCAGCACACCGCGAAACTCGCTTTTCGGGCGTAAAGCACCTTTGGCGAGTACTTTCAGATACCCCATGTTCGGCGTAAACAGTTCAACGATTTTACTGGTTTCGCTCCACCGCTGACTATGAATCACCAGCGCATCTGTTTTTATGGTTTGTGTCATTTTTTGAGGAATGATTGTGTGTTCAAACTAAAAAATTTTTCCGGAATAGAGAAAATATCTTCATTCGCTCAAAATACTTCCCTTTCCAGTAGTCTATGAATTTGCAGGCGGTAAAGCGCCGCCATCCGTTTACAGAAAAAATTTCATCCCGGCGGTCAGAAGTATAAAATAAATCATCAGACCAATGATGTCATTAAAAGTTGCCACAAAAGGTCCGGTTGCCAGAGCCGGATCGATATTTATTTTCTTGAAAAAAAGCGGAATGACCGCACCGAAAATGGTCGCATTCATAATGATGGTAATCAGGGTAATGCTGAGCAATGTACCAAAAGCATAGTCATTAAGCAGGATTACAACCAGGAGAAATATTAAAGCGGCTAAAACGGCTCCGTTAAGCAGCGCGACAAAGAATTCTCTTTTCAGGCGCCGCCGGGTATCCTTTAAACCGATTTCACCGGTACCCAAACCGCGGACAACAATAATGCTGGACTGCTGTCCGGCACTACCGCCAGTCGCCATCACCAATGGGATAAAAAAAGCCGTGGCGACAATTTGCTCCATCGTGGCGGAAAAGGACTTCAGAATCAGCGCCGAAACCATTTCCCCGAAAAAGGAAATAAAAAGCCAGGGCAGGCGGGAGCGGGAAATTTCCAGCACGCTGTCCTCCAGAATTTCCTCTTCACCGGTTCCGGCAATTCGCCCCAAATCCTCTTCAATTTCTTCATCAATCACATCCACCACGTCATCGATGGTAATCCGGCCAATCAGTTTATGGCGCTTGTTTACTACCGGCGCTACGACCAGGTCATATTTCTTAAATATTTTTGCCACTTCCTCCTGGTCCATGTCGCTGTCGATGCTGATGATATCCTGCTTCATGATGTCACGGATTTTGGTATTTGGTTCGGCTAAAATCAAATCCCGAAGGGAAACGGTTCCCAGCAATGTGCCAAAATCGTCTGTCACAAAACAATAATACAGGTCTTCCACATCCTGGTGCTTTTTGCGGATTTCTTCAATGGCATCTTTTTCGGTCATATCGGCGTTCACGGCAACGTATTCTTTTGCCATTAATCCGCCGGCGGTGTCCTCGGGATAAAGCAACAGTTCCTGAATTTCTTCCGAGCTTTCGTCCTCGACTTTTTCCAGCACCTCGGTTGCCTGTTCGGCGCTCAGGTCCGATACCAGGTCTGCCGCATCGTCCGAATCCATCTCATTTACCATTTCGGCAATCTGGGAAGTGTCCATTCCCTCCAGAACATCTTCCTTCACATTTTCTTCCAGTTCCACCAAAACTTCGTGAGAAATTTCGGAGGGCAACAGGTTAAAAATGAAGCGCCGCTCATCATCATCCAGGTGCGACATCAGCTCGGCAATATCCGCCGGGTGCAGATCGGCGATAATATTCAGCACCAGGTTTTTCTGTTCCTTTTTAATCAGGTAACGAATATTGTCAAAAATTTCTTCTAAATTTAAATCTTTAGTACCCGGATTCATTGCCTCTCGATGTTTTTTATCTTTTTTATTTGATCGGTCAGTTGGATAAATTCTTCTACTGACAAAGTTTCCGGTCGCCGCGAAAGATCGATTTCCAATCGGCTTAATATAGTTTGCGGGAATAATCGAGACAATGTGTTTTGCAACATTTTTCGCCGCTGGTTAAAGGTGCCCCGAACAATCGTTCTGAACAGTTCAATATCCAGCGGTATATTTTCCCTCCCCTGCCGGAAAGTGAGTCTGATGACTCCGGAATCGACCCCGGGCTTGGGGTAAAAAAGATGCGCCGGTACGCTGAAAAGGTATTCCACTTTGGCATATAATTGGGAGAAAACCGATAAAATCCCGTAACGCTTGCCGCCAGGTGTCGCCGCAATCCGCTGACCGACTTCTTTTTGAACCATAAATATTGCCTGCCGAAAAAATGAATGGTTGTCCAAAATTTTGAACAAAACCGGCGTGGTGATGTGATAGGGCAGGTTACCAACGACAATTTTTGCACCTTCCGGTAAAATTCCAATCAGGTTTGCCAAATCCACCGAGAGGAAATCCTGTTGGATAACCTGCAGGTTTTCCGGTTGACCCAATTTTTCGGAAAGCATTTTGACCAGTTGCGAATCCACTTCCACGGCAATTACCCTGGGAAAACTCCGTACCAAATATTGGGTGAGCATTCCCGTTCCCGCGCCAATTTCCAACGCCGCTACCGGAGCCGGAATATTTACCGAATTTACAATCTTCCGGGCAATATTTTTATCCTTCAGAAAGTTTTGGCTAAAACGTCTTTTAGCGAAAAAATCACCTTTGCGCCGGAGGGAATTTCTACCCATCTTTATTCCAATTCTCGGTAAACAATCTTTCCATCGATTACAGTCAGCACCGAATGTACCGTTTTGAGTTCATTTGGCGAAATCCGGAAAATATCTTTGTCCGTCACAAAAAAATCTGCCAGACTTCCCGGACGAACGCAGCCCAACTTTTTTTCCATACCTACCGCCCGCGCACTGCGCCAAGTGTAGGATTTCAGGCAATCAGCAAGACTGAGTTTTTCTTCGGGGCAAAAGGGCGGTTCGGTTTCGTCCAGTTGAAAGCGGCGTTCCATGGCAGTGTATATTGCCAGCCAGGGGTTGTAAGGCTCCATGGGTGTGTCCGAGCCGAAGATTAAGTTTGTCCCGTGTTGAATAAGTGACCGGAAGGGAAATGCCCGACGAGCCCGTTCTCCCAGGTAGCGCTGCATCACCGGAATATCGGCAGCAAGATGCACGGGCTGAACGCTTGCAGTTACCTTTAATTTGGCAAATTTCCCGAGGTCTTCCGGCGCCACCAATTGCGCGTGTTCAATCCGGTGATGTAAACCCATTTTCCGGCTTTTTGGGAAATGTTCAGCAAAAACCTGCAATGTTTTGCGCACTGCTTTATCACCAATAGCATGAACCGCGCACGGAAAATTCGCATCGATGGCTTTTGCGACACCTTCATTTAATGCTTCTTTGGTCATGACCTCCACGCCGGCGTGTCCCAACTCGCGATAATTTTCCAGCAGTTCGGCAGTTTGCGAGCCGAGCGCACCGTCCACAAAAATTTTTACTCCGGCAATTTGCAGGAATTCACTACCAAAGCCGCGCTGAATTCCCAGCTCCCGGGCGGCGGCAAGATTTTTAAAAGGAAAATACCAGAATACCCGCAGTCCCGGTTCTTTCTGCGCAAATGCCTCCTGGTAAGCGGTAAACTCATCCGGTGTTTCCATGCTGTGGATGGCGGAAAAGCCCATTCGGTAGAACTCCCGGACAGTGTGCCGGTACGATTCCCGGATATTGGGGAAGCGAATCGGTGGAATCAGGTCGAACACCTTCAGCCGAATAGATTCTTCCAATACGCCGGTAAACTTGCCGGTAACCGGGTGGATAGCAAAATGACGCGCCCCGGCGTACGGGCGATCAACGGAAATCCCAGCTTTTTGCAGAACAGGTGTATTTACCCAGAGCGTGTGCCAATCTTTGCTGTTCATGGAAGTCCACTTCGTTCTGCTTTTTCACCAAACCCAGAAAATGAGTGTGCGAATCGGTAAAAGCCGGGAGGAGTATTCGTCCGCCGGCATCGATGACCTCGGTTTGTGCGGTACGCAACGCGCCGATTTCCCGGTCATCCCCCACCGCAAAAATATGGTTTTGCACTACCGCCAGGGCAGTGCCAACAACGCTTGATTTTTCCGTATCGTAAATTTGTGCATTGTGCACGATCAGTTTTACCATGTTTCCCCGTCGGCGGATTTCCGGCACTATTTGATGGATATTACTAAAAAAGTTACCTGCTCAAAACAGCTTTTGTACAAAATATGCAAAAGATTTTAGGACAATGTTTGGCGTGGGTACCTGCAGCCCGGCCGCGAGTGGTGAACGAAGAAGAGAGGGCAAGAAAAATGCCGGAAAGAAAAAGGAGAATTTTACCCGGGGGTGATCGATAAGCCGAATTCTGTCCCCCGCACTCAACCCGGGTAACGATGTTTGTAGCTGCTCCTACCACAGGTCCTTTCAGTTTGCCTGTGCCCAGAGGTAATTAACCGGGTTGAGTGCGGGGTGACGGTCATTTATCTAATGCAGCCTACCCGGAAGTGCGTTCCCGAAACCGGGGACACGATGCGGGCAACATCGCTCTCCTTGCGAAGATTCCTTCCCTATTTGGCCTTGCTCCCAGTGGGGTTTATCCTTGCCGGGCGTCACCGCAGCCCGTTACCGGGCTTTCCTTTTCAGGAACCGACCGGTGGGCTCTTACCCCGCCATTTCACCCTTACCCCGGACTGCCGGGGCGGTATAGTTTCTGCGACACTTTCCGTCCCGGAAAATTTTCATTTCCCGGTCCCCGACTTTCATCGGGCACTGCGCCCTGCGGAGTTCGGACTTTCCTCCCAGCACTCAACTAATTTTAGAATTTACTCAAAGCAACAACATCTCGGTAAGCAAAACAATTTGTGCATGAATCAATTTTAGAATAAGTTGAGTGCTGGGCGACCGCCTGACCACCCCCTGGTAAAATTCTCCTTTTCCTTATCCGAAGTTGCTATTCAACAAAATCATCGATCCAGACTAATATTCTTCCGCAATTTTCACAGGTGTGCATCCGGTTCAGTTCCCGGATTTCCACAATTCGCTGCGGCGGGATTGCGGAAAAGCACCCCCCGCAGGAACCTTTCTTTATGGGAACAACTGCCAGTCCGCCTTTCGCCTTGCGTATTCTCTGATACTGCCGTAAAATTCTTTTATCGATGACTTCGGTTATTTTCTCCCGCTCTTTGGACAACCGTGCTTCTTCGGCACGAGTATGTTTAATAATCTCCTCCAACTCATGACGATATTCGTCTAACTGTTTATCAACCTTTTCTAACCTTTCTTTCAACTCATCCAAGTTCTTTTTTGTTTCCTCTTCCTCTTCGAGCGATTGCAGGATTTTATTTTCAAGTTCATTGATTTCCATCTTTTTAGTGTCAATTTCCAAAGAAATAGCGTCGTATTCTTTATTGGTTTGCACTTTGTAGAGTTTGTCCTCGTACTCCTTCAGCTTTCCCCTTCCCGCTTCAATTTCCACCTGGAACATTCGCCGGTCCGCTTCACCTTTTTTTAACTGAATCTCCAGTTCGTTTTCCTGGCTCTTGATCTCTTCGAGGTCGTTTTCCGCCTCTTCTATCATTAAGGGCAGATCACCCTTTTGCATCTGGAGCTCATCAAAACGGGTATCAATTTCCTGCAACTCGATCAATTGTTTTACGATCTTCTTCAATTTGTCCTCCTAAGCGCTTTCGGTTTGGTCAAAAAAAAAGCACTCAATTGATCCTGAGTGCTTTTTTT
>MVCZ01000094.1 GCA_002049825.1 Candidatus Zhuqueibacterota bacterium 4484_188 | reverse complement strand
TGTTTCTTTCTTCGTGATGGTATAAAGGCCATAATTCAACCTCTTTCAATCGTTAGAGTACTACCTGACCGATAATAATTTGTGGAAACAACTCTTGATTTTTACCCTCTTCATCAATATAGGTAGTAACATAGTCCATGGTCTTAATCAAGAACTTGTATTTAATATCCGCTTCGGCAGTTATCATTATTGCATTTTTGTCACTATAATTTGTCTCAATAACTTTTTGTTTGATTTCGCGCAATTTTGCCTGTAAGCCTTCAAAGTTGTACGATCCGTCAGCATTCAGCGGAACAGTTGGTTCTCCACCTTCACTTCTTTTCGATTCTTCGCCCTTGAGAAATCCGCTTCGGCTTGCGATGTAAAACCCATTTTTGGAAACGATAATACTCAAACCAAGCCGCTTTTCCAATTCAGCAGGTTTTTCGGTCTCTGTACCAGCGCCTCCCGCACTCTTGGGGGGCAGATTCAGTTGTTTAATTGCTAATTTGGTAAACACCGAACCGGCAAGTAACAGGGGAATCAATACAACCATCAGGTTCATCACAGGCCGTATATCTAACCGCATTTCCTCGACTTTTCGCGTCCTACGTAACGATGGTTTGTAGGCCATGATAAAAATCCTTCAATTTATTAGCGATTCCCGGTTATCAAATTAATTAGCTTTACCAGATGCTCATCCATCTCATCGATAATTTGGGTGGTCTTGTTCTGAAGAATATTATAGACAATCAGTGTGGGAACAGCCACCGCCAGACCAAAGATGGTTGTGTTCATCGCGACCGCAATACCCTGGGCTAAAATTTTCGGCTTATCCGCTTCGGCAATCTCCGAACCGCCCACTGCCTCAAAAGCGATGATCAAACCATAAATCGTACCCATAAGACCGGTTAATGTGGCAACATTGGCTAACATCGAAAGATAATTCGTTCGTTTCTGAAGCTGTGGAATCACTTCCAGGGTACCCTCATCGACCGCATTTTGAATGGAGCGGAAATCCAGACTCTCGCTTTCGGCGACCCGTTTCAAACCTGCCAGCACCACGTAGGGCAGCGCTTTTTGCTTGCCCTGCTCGCAGAGCTCAATTGCTCGCTTAATGTTTCCGCTGGTAACCAACTTTCGCACTTCCATCATAAATTTATCGGAATTTACATTCGAACGTACCATTACATAGTAAATACGTTCGATGGCTATTGCAACCGCAATAACCAGCAGAGCAAGGATAAACCACATGAAAATATATCCCGCAGATGAAGTGGCGAAATTCTCAAAAAAGTGTTTCCAGAACTGAACAGCAGAACCCATATTAAAAGCCCTCCTTAAATTTGTAACGTTTAATAGAGTTAATTCTCATATCAATAAATTTTGCTTAAAACCGTTTCTTCTTCAATAATTTTTCGATATTGGGGATCGGTTTAACCCGACCACTGGTTATCGGTTCGAATTTAATCTGTTCCGCATCCACGGACAACTCATTTGCAAATGATTTCTCTGCATTCACCTCTTTGAAATTGGGCGTGATCCGTTTATTAAAAATTCTCACCTGCGGAAGCTCCATTCGCGCCGAAATCGTATAGGTTTTTCCTAATTTGGTTAAATCGATTACATTCTTCTCTGCCTGACCCTGGGTTGCCGGCGACGTCTGTTGCGCTATGGCAAATTGGACAATGAAAATAGTAAAAACAATAATAATGAGTGTCCTCATCGGTTGTACTCCGTTTATTGAGAAACGATACGATTCTTATTTAAAATGACAATTGTTTTCAGGCGGTTTATGTCGATATTTGCCGCCGTCCGCTGGCGGATTTTCTCAGCCGCCGAAGTAATTTCTACCGGCAGTGACTCTAATTCCATGTAAAACCGTAAACCATTCCGGGGTGGACCATCAAAATCTGTCACATCGATAGCAATAACATTTTCGCCAATCTTTAAAAAATCACTCAATTCGATGAATTCAACCCGATCGACTACTTCATACATCTTTGTCTCATCGCCCTTAATGTAGTCACCGTTTAAATAGAAATGGTATTCATCATCGGCGGTAATCAGTGCCCACCCATCGATCACACGATTCTCTAATTTAAAGTGTTTCCTGAAGTATGCAGTTATTGTGTCCGGCTCACCGGTTTGGGCAATTAGTATCGAATCTGTTGCCTGTGCAGGAACCGGCTCCTCTTCCGGCAGTTCCTTGTCTTCTAAATCCAGCGAACGGCGTATCCGGGTGGTATCAGTTTGCCCAAGGGAATCGGGGGCACCCAGCGTATCCGGCGGCAGATTGAACCCGGGTGTTACCGGCGTGGTATCTGCCGGTGCAACATACACCCAGATGGGTGTGGGATTGATACCCAAAGAATCGAATGTGGCAAAAAACAGCCCCGCGGGTAGTGTTACTGCCGCCGAATGCTCCCATCCGGAATCGTCAAAGGTTGAGTTGATCCAATCAAGATTGTATTCCTTGCTTACCAACCATGTCGGATCGGATGTAAAAATAAACTTTTCCTTGGGTAAATCACCTAAATATTTCGCCGGTTCCAATTCTACCAATTTCGCCAGGATAAGATTTGTCCAGACATTTTTGATGCCATAGTCTTTGGCAATGTTATAGCTTAATTCCAGATTCTGCTGTGCATATTGTTTCAGGCTTGATTGTTGATCATCAAAATAGACAATTCCTAATTGATAGCGTGTGTCTCCTGAAGTATCCGAAAGCGCCTGGTAGTGATCCCGCTCTGCCTGTGCTCTGGCAGATAAATCAAGCAGTAGTTTCCCATTTTCGTAAGCCAGGTTAAATAAACGATCCTGTGTGGTCAACACTGCATCATTCTCAATCTGATTATCAGAAGCAAACTTGAGTGTGTTGTTATATTGGTTTATCCCAATCGTCTGGAACTCGTTCATATAATCTATAATACTCATCATCTGGTCATTATAATCTAGCGAATTGAGCCCGTCCGGTGTAGTGGCATTTTCACCACCTTCGACCAGGTCTTTTAAAACCGGAATACTACCCTCCTGGTAAATCTCCGCAGCTTTTTTCACCAATTTCCCATACTCGTCAGCCAGAATGTTACTGGTTAGCAAGATTTTCCGTTTAGATTCCTCAACATATTTATTTTTCAGATTTAGTTGCGAAGAAACATTAATATTTTTCAAGTGTGCGTTCAGCGTTACGTTAATAGCGGGTGCAACCGCTTTTTGCAACAGGAGTTTTTTCCAGGAAAGGTAAACCGTACCGGTTGCCGGATTCTGCTGCCGCAGGTAAGCATCGATAAACTCGCCGGAGCGTTCGGCAACACTGTAGAGAATCAGCGATATCTTATCTTCCGCTTTTTTGTACCACTTCAAAGCAACGTCCCTTGTGCTGTCCTGAAACGATTCTTTCTGAACCACCATTAACGTATCTTCAGAAATTGGCACCTGTTTCTGAACCGTGCTGGTATCGAACAGTGATATTTCCAGTTTTTCTGCCAGAAGCGGAATGTTCTTAATTACGTTTTTATATTCCTCCACTGCCCGATCATACGCCGGCACCGCTGCCTTAAAAACCCGGTCACGTTCCACCAGGCTCTGGTCAGCCGTCAGTTCCGGAGAAATCTCCTGATCGGCAATGGCGTCGGCAAATACTTCGTAAGCCTTGGCAACTTTATACATCGCTTCGAAGCCCTTCAGGGAACCCATCTGGATAACCTTGGTATACGCATTAACTACCTTGGTTAACTTGTCCTTTTTATTTTGCAACTGAACACGCAGATTCGAAGCCGGGTAAGACAGTTTAATTGCTTTGAATTCTTCAAATTCAATTTCACCCAATTCAAAATAAGCTTCCGAAGCAAAAAGCAGGTTGGGATCGCGTCCGGTTCTGGCAAATTCATTGCTGTGCGCAATTGCCTTCTGGAATTCAGCCTTGGCAAGATCGTACTCTTTATTTTTAAAATAATAGGCACCGCGATGATAAAACGCTTCGATAGTGCGCTTATCGTTCGGATACCGGTTGGCGAATTCGCTGTAAATCCGGTTGGCATTGTTTAAATCATCCAACTTCAAATAGTAACGGGCATTCTCGAACAATAAATCTTTGGAATCGTCGCTGCCTGCGCGTCCTTACTTTCCGGTTCCTTCAGATAGATACGTTCGTAGGTTTTCCCCACTCCGGCAAAATCTTCCATCTGCTTATAATCATCCGCAATCCGTCCCAAAGCCAGCAGGCTGTATTTGGAATCAGCATATTTGGTTACCAGTGTATCGTAAGTAGAGATAGCTTTCTGCCATTCTTCTGCTTTCTCATAATTCTGGGCGCTGTTAAATAATGCTACATCGACAATTTCTTTGTAATAGGAAGCGTCGGTGTAAACCCGGTAAAATTCCCGTGCCGCATCGAGATATTTCTCTTCCTGCTCCATCATTTCAGCATTTTTATAAATCGATTCCCCGATTCTCTTTCGGGCAACATCTACCTGGTCTGCCGGCAAGCCCTCGGTAGCGACAATTTTTCTCGCTACATACTCGGCATCATGATATTTACCCAAAAAGAAATAGCTGTTCATTAGCGATATTAATCCGACACTTCGCTGCTGAGCCTCCGGAAATTTGGTTACCATGGTTTTGTAATATTTGCGCGCCAGGTCGTACTGACGGTGCTGATAATACAGCGCACCGGCACTGGCTAAATACGAAGCGGTCTTTTCGCCCGTAGGGAATAACTTTATATAATTATCAAACGCTTCGGCGAGCAGTTTCTCCTGGGGAGTAAACTCCTGAGCCGCCAGTTGCGAAAGATCCATCCCTTTTATCTGAGTAGTATCCGTGGTAGCACGGCTTTCGTTTACCATAGTTTGTGCCACCACTATGGCGTTTACAGCCGCATCTTCCCGATGTTCATCTTCCAGGTAGTCATTACTTACGCGGATATACTGCTCGAAGGCTTCATCGTACTTCTTTAATTTTGTGTCCTGTATATAAGCCAGCGACCAATTAATTTCATAGGCATTCTTGTTGGTCGGGAAAAATTCCAAATATTTTTTACTTAACTCGGCAAACTTCCTGTAAGCAGCCAACGAATCGCCGCCGGTTTTCGCCGAGTCCTGTGCTAAATTCAACTGGTAAATAATATTGGACCGTAACGCCTGCTCGGTTAATTTGGCAGTTTCATCCAAAATTAAAATCCGATCGGGAACATCGCCCTGCTCGATATTGGTGTACCATTCGCTTTTAGGATTGTACGTTTCGAATAGCTTTTCCCGTTCCTGATATGCCTGCTTGTACTGCCGCGCTTCCAGGTACACATCGGCAATTTTTTTGCGAATGAGCGGGGCGTGGGTATAATCGGGATACTCTTCCAGCAGCTTTTGATAGGCACGAATACTATTGGGATAGTCCACAATTTTGGCGTATAGATATCCCATGTGTGATAAAACATTCACGCCAAATTGGGGCAGTTTTAATTTTTCTAAATACCGGCTTGCTTTGTCGACACCATCGCGGGTGTAGGAAGTATCCACAAATGAAGCTGCAATATACTGCAGCGCCTCCGGCTCAATATTCGCCTTTACATATTTTCCTTCCGGGTCGATAGATTTCAACCGCTCGATATCTCGCACAACCATGGTGAAGTACAGAATGGCGTCGCTATAATAGTTCGGGTCAACCGCTGCCAGCCGGTAATAGGTCCAACCCAGTTTGTACAGGGCTTCGTCGTAGCGGGGAGACCCTTTGAAATTAAGTACATTTTTGTATAGTTGTGCCGCTTTGTTCAAATTACGAATGGTTTCTTCACGGCTCTGTCCTAACCGTGGTTGAAAGTAATATTCCGCCAATTGAATATAGGCTTCAGGGACATATTTGCTTTCCGGGTATTTATCAATTAACTCCAGGAATATCTTCTGGGAAGCTTTGATCTCTTCCATCTGGCTTAGCAAATAGGCTTTGCTGTACAGGGCATCATCCACCAGGTCAGATTCGGGGAAATTCGCCAGAATCAGGTCGTACACGGCGATTGCCTTTTCATAATTTACCCGTGGAAACCTGGGAGCAACCGGCTCTATTTTCAGTTTCCCCTGATTGTAAGCGTCCAACTGTTTCTCATATTCATCGTAGCGTTTATTATAGGCTTCAACCGCAAGATCGTGAGCACCTCTTTCCTCCTCGATGTAATATTCCGCTACACGAATCAGAATCATGTCCTGGTTTTCATTCTCTTCGCGGCTTTGATTCAGAAAGTTTTTACTCAGTTCAACGCCTCGCTCACGGTCTTTTTCCTGCTGCTGAATCAACCTTGCTTTTTCCGCTTCCAGGGCTTTCTTTAACTTTACCAGCTCTTCAATAGAAAACTTTTTCAAGAGAGAATCTGCAACATTCAATTCATTCTCTTGTGCGAACAATTGCCCATAGAAAAAGGTTGAGCAGAACAACAGAATTAGCAGCCAAATAGTGTGAAAACGATAAGGGACAATTTCCATTTTTGCACCCTGTTTCTGTGAATCGTGATTATTTTTCTTCGAACTCGCTCGTGCGCTTATCAAAATAGCTTTCACGGAATGAGCGTTCTCTTTCGGCACGTTGCCGTACCCTTTCCGCCATGCGGGCTTTCATAGTCATAAAACGTATTTCCGCTTCAATTTTTTTCAATTTATCTTCCACACCCGCGCGACGTTTACCAACCGCTTTATTCACCGAATTATAAAGTGCGGAAAGATCACCCATACGGTGCTGCAAGCGGCTTCGCTGTCCAAAATTTACGTCGATGACACCGAAAGCACCGAAATCGCCCCACTGGTCAAATTCCGGGTAAGGCTGACCGATATTCAGCTCGAAAGTACTTGCATACAGTTGATCATTCTTTTTGCGAATCTCTTTGAGTTTGCTAATTTTTTGTTCCAGGGTAGCTACTCTAATGTAATCACCTTTTAGCTTTGCCCGTTCTACCTGCTGTTGCAAAGATGTAACCCGATCATCAATAAGACTTAATTCCTGTGATATTGCCTGACGCAATTGCTGCGTTTTTCGTTTTTGAAAATCATATTCAGCTACTTTACGGGCAACCGGATACGCATCGAACAAATTATAACTGGAAGCATATCGCAGATAATCCTCCGGAACGTAGTCCAGCGCAGCAGACAAGCGAATAATTAAACTATCTGCTTTGGCAATCGCAGCTTTATTGCCCGAAGCCCGGGCTTTTTCTTTTAGGACAAGCACCCGGTTCAACTGGTTAATTACGCCATAGACTTCATTGGAAATTTCCGACCCCACCGGACTTGCTTCGGACAAATCCAATTTATACAGATTCTCCTCAAGATTTTTAGCAACATCAGTCGCCTGAATGTAAGCTTCGGCATTGTTTTTCCGCAATGCTTCTTCTTCTATTTTTTTCGCCTGACCATACAATTGCTGCAGTTGATCCCGTTCTTCTAAAAAACTATCTACTTTCTTTCTGCTGGCTTTCGACTGGTACACATCGCGGTACAAACCTAAAGCCAGGTTCGGATTATTTTCCATCTGGTAAATATAGCCCAGCAGGCTTTCCGCTTCCATCCGGTGTTCGCTGGCGTAGTAATTATCGATTAATTGCCGCGCAAAATACTTCGCCTGCGAGTAATCCCGCTCTTCGGGAATATCGGTTCGAGTTTTCTCGAACATAAAAAATGACCAGGCAAGAACATTAAGCACCTTATCATAGCGGTAGTAATTTTGCGGAATCATATTCAGATATTCAATTGCCGAAAGATAGGCTTCCCGTTGGTAATTAATAATTGCCAGTTTGTAGAGTGAACGGGAATAAATATCTACCGGCACCGCTTTTCCCTGAATCAACTTGGTAAATACATCCGCTGCCATATCCAGGTTTTGACCACTGGCATAAGCGGTTCCCACCAAATATTGGGCAAGGTAGTAATAGGGCGATTTCTGCGGGAAGGAAAGCAGAAGATCAATCGCCCGGTTGAAATCCGATTGCTGATACAAGGCTAAAGCCGCAATAAACTGAATATCATAATATTCCTCATTGGTATTCGAGGCAACATTTTGATATTTTGAGTAATAATCCAGAAGCACGCTGGGATTGTTCAATATATAGTTTAGTAAATATCCTGCGCACGATTCAACTGCGATAGAGCGAAATTACTTTCACCCCAGTAAAAATAGATATCCTCGAAATCTTTTATCCCGGCAGTGCTGTAGGTTTCAATCAAATCTTCCAACAACCGTTCCGCCAGGTCGTAATCGTAATAATTGAACGCACCGTAAGCAACTCTCAGTTCGTTGTTAAACATTCTCATAAT
>MVCZ01000093.1 GCA_002049825.1 Candidatus Zhuqueibacterota bacterium 4484_188 | reverse complement strand
CCCAACAGTTCGGATGGATTGGGCGGAAGCGGACCGGAAGTGATAATCGAGAGATTGTCAACAAATGTGGGTTTTACGATATCCTCGAGTCCTACTTTCCCCATCAGGTAGTTGGTGACGCCCATTTCTTTGCGGGCATTAAAAATGGAGTGGATTACCGGTCGGCGAAGGTCGGTGTCCACCAATATAGTCCGACTTCCTAACTGTGCCATAGTAATCGCCAGGTTAGCCACGGTGGTCGATTTTCCCTCTTTCGGGGCAGAACTGGTTACCAGCGCGACAATATTCTTTGACTGTTTATTTTTAAACTGAATATTCGTTCGGAAGGTGCGGTAAGCTTCCGAAATGGGCGATTTGGGGTCGTAATGGGCAATTAACCGGGTGGCAATTGTTTCCGCATCGCTCATTACTTCGGTATTCCCTCCCCTGCGCTTCACTTTTTTTACTAATTGGGATGGCGATATCTCAGGAATTGTCGCCAATATCGGTAATCCCAATCGTTCGAGTTCTTCCGGGTCCTTAATTGAGTTGTCGAAATATTCCAGCAGAAAGGTAAGACCGATTCCCAACCCCAGACCGATCAGTGCCCCCAACATGAGATTCATTTTTTTCTTGGGCTTAATGGGAAAAAGCGGAACAATGGCTTTGTCCAGAATCTTGATATTTTCTTTTTGCCCGGCAAGTGAAATCCGGGTTTCTTCTAATTTCTGGGTCATCAACAAATAGGTTTCCTGATCCACTTGCTGCTGCCGCATCAGTCGTGCCAGTTCCAACGCCTGGTTGGGCAATTTGGAAAGTTGATAATCGTAACTGTTCACCACATCCTGAAGCGCGCTAATCTTTGCCCGCAATCCCTTGATCTGCGTTTCGGTATTTAAAATTTCCACCGTCAGGTTCTGAGCTACTAAGAGCGGATCCTGGATCATGTTAGTCGCGGCAATTTTCTGCGCCTCCCCCTGTAACCGCTTTTTCAAGGCTTTCATTCGGTTGTTAATACTTTCCAATTGCAGCCTGTATTCGGAGGGATTTACCCGGTCCTGGGACAGCAGCGTTTCATAAGTAACTTTTTCGGCAGCAAGTTTGGAATACTGCGTTTGCAACTCGCTGAGCAATGGCGTTGCGCTAATGGTAACATCTGACGAGAGACTTCTTTTCCGTTCCTCCAATTGAGCTTCCAGGGATTTTTTCCTTTCCAGGTTGGCATCCAGTTCCACTACGGATTGCTCCAGTTCTGCCTGGGTTTCTGCCATGCGGTTAATCAGTTCACTGGTGGCATCATCCAGAGAAACCAATTTTTCTTCTTCGCGGTAATTTTTCAGCGCTTCTTCCGATTTCTTTAATTCTTCTCCCTTTTTCTCCAATTGTTTTTCCAGGAATTGCCGCAGTTCACGGAGTTCGCTCAGGTTAAAATCACGTTAATTTCAATTACATCGGTGTCTTTCTTGGGATTCACTTCCAGATGACCCATTATCCAGGCGGTCTGGTCACGAAAATTCATGTACATACCTTCGTCATTCGGCTGGAAAATCTGCAGCGAGTCACGGTATGGCACCGCCTCCAGATATTTCACTACCTCCTCAGCCAGTTGCCGGCTCTTCAGCACTTCCACCTGGTTGGTAATCAGTGTAGTCTGGTTGCCAAAATAGTTCATATTGAATAAAGCCCGCTCCATAGAGCCCTGGCTTTGCACGATGATTTTTCCGTCTGCCTCGTACACTTTGGAAGCCGTAAAAGTATAATACGCCGTAGCAATGATGACAATGATAAATGAAATAGCGATAATCCAGCGACCACGGTATATGATGCGTAAATAATCCTGAAGGCTAATTTGCTGCTCTTCCGGTTGTGAAAATTCATTCAGTGTTTCCAATCTACAACCCTTCTTTTACATAAGTTACTGCTAAAACAAATCCGTTTGAGAGTTAATTTCAGGTTTTCCAACTGTAACCCTTAATCGGAAAATAATTCCATTTCTTTAATACGATTTTAAAATCGAAGATCGACAACCTCCATCCCCTCGGGCACCTCAAACCGGAACAACAATTCCGGTTTAGCCGGATTCAATTCCTGCTTTTCAATCACATATTCGGATTCATTATCGTTATAGTCTACATAAATAACCCGCTTAATTTGCAGGGTCTTGTCGCTAATCCACACTTTAATAAATTTAAAAAAACTCTCTTCCGAGTCTTTCGGGGTTAGTTTCAATTCAACGATTTTTTCTTTCCCAACTTTTTGTTCGGAAAGAATCTGGCAGAAATAGCGGTCGGAAATATGAAACAGAAAATTGTTAATAAAAACATCCTGCTGCGATTTTTTTGCATAATCAATCAGCACCTGGTTTTCCAGCTTATTGAAGCGCCAAAAAGTTTTCCCGTCGCTTACAATAGTCTGGTCTTCCGTATCGAGGCGAAATTTATTCTGCCGGGAAAGCCAGAGTGTGCCGAAAATCTCATTTTCCAGACCGGTTAATTTAAAACGATTTGATTGCTTAAAATCGATGTGCAGCAGATTTACTTTTTGATATTTTTTCTGAACCCGCTTTATAAATTTATCCACATTTTGCCCCGACCAGGCAAAACCGGTCAGCAGCACTAAAAGTACAATTACCAAACGTTTCATTTAAATTTCCTTCTTTAATTTTATTCGGTCTCCGGGGAATAGCCCGACATCAGCACTTCCCGGGCTTTGCCTTCAATAGCAGGTCCCACTACACCTGCTTCCTCCAATTCGTCCACAATCCGCGCCGCGCGGGCATACCCGATTTTCAGCTTCCGTTGCAGCAGCGACACCGAGCCCTGGTTGTAATCGATCACCAGCTTTTTTGCTTTTTCGAACAGTTCGTCCCGCTCGAAAGCCCTGGCAGACCCCGGACCTTCCTTTGTTTTACTACGCACCAATTTCAGGTAGTAGGGCGGAAATTTGGGCTGCCGGCGAATGTGTTTAATTATTCTCTCAACTTCTTCAGTGGTAATCAAAGAGTTTTGCAGTCGCATCGGTTTTACTTTTCCCGGCGGGAAAAAGAGCATGTCGCCGTTGCCGATTAATTTTTCGGCGCCGTAAATATCTAAAATTACTTTTGAGTCCGGACGGGTGGCAACCTGGTAGGCAATCCGTGCCGGAAAATTTGCCTTAATCAACCCGGTCAGAATGTCCACCGACGGTCGCTGCGTCGCAAGAATCAGGTGAATCCCAACCGCACGCGCCATTTGCGCCAGCCGGGTAATCGGCTCTTCCACTTCCCGCGATGCCGAAAGAATCAGGTCTGCCAGTTCATCCACCACCACCACAATGTACGGCAAACGCCGGTACTGTTCCGAAGTTTCACCGTTCTGAATATATTCTTCTATTTTGCGATTGTAATGGTTTATCTCTCTCACGCCCATAGCAGCCAATTTATCGTAGCGCTCTTCCATTTCGTTCACCACGCTGCGTAACACCATGATGGCATTTTGCGGATGGGTAATCACAATCTCATCCAACTCGGGACAAATTGCCAGGTAATGGTCCTTTAACTTGGCGTAAATAGACAGCTCCAGCTTCTTGGGGTCGATGAGTACCAATTTCAAATCGCTGGGCGGCATGCGGTACAACAGGCTGGCAATCATGGTGTTGATGCCCACACTTTTACCGGAACCGGTGGCACCTGCCATTAAAATGTGCGGCATTTTGGTTAAATCGGCGCAATAGACCTCGCCAGAAATAGTTTTCCCGATTCCCAGCATCAGGTTTCCGGTGGAATGAATGAATGTCTCCGAACGAACGATTGACCGAAAGGAAACAATGGAAGGTTTCCGGTTAGGAATTTCGATCCCGATGGCAGCTTTGCCAGGAATTGGTGCGATCATCCGGATGCCTTTGGCACGCATGGCTAACGCCAGATCATCCGCCAGGTTGGTAATCTGGTTTATTTTGACACCCTGGGCAGGTTTGACTTCGTAGAGGGTAATCACCGGTCCCTCCACAACCCGATTAACCCCCGCCCTGACACCAAATTGCCCCATCGATTCTTCTAACAGACGGGCATTGTTTTTCAGTTCGTACTCCGAAAGATGGGGCTCTTCTTCCGGGTATTCGGAGAGCAAATCCGAGGAAGGAAATTGGTATTTTGCAAGTGAATCGCGGATCAGCGTGTCGTAATCCAATTCCTTTTCACGATGTGCTTCCTGCACCTCGAAACCCAGACCGGAATCCGGCTGAGCGGTTGCTGCCTTATCTGCGGTTTCCTGCTCCGGGGACTTTACTGTTTCCGTTCCGGAAAATTCCGCTTTTTCCAGGTCTTCTTCTTTCTTGCGGTGGATAATTTCAATCTCATTTTCCGGGATAGCCGAAAGCGGTTCCTTCTCCGAAGGAAGTGAAGGATGGTAATAGGCGTCGGGGATTTCGCCAGCAGCACTTTCTGCGGGTTCCGGCTCAGCCCGCCTGACTTTTGATTTGCGTGCCGGTCTTGATTTCCTTTTAAAAATAGTGCCTAACTTCCCAAAGATTTTCCCTACCAAATACAGCAAACCACTTACGGCATGGCTAAAAGCAATCGGGATGGTGGAAATGCGAAAACGAAAAGTGGCAACAAACAGGATTAAAAACAAAACTACGATGATAAACAATGCACCGACTTTACTGAATATTTTAATCAGGTAAGCGGCAATAAGCCCGCCAATAAAGCCGCTGGGATAAAATGAGTGAAAATTACCGAATGTTTTCAGTGCTTCGGGAAGTGCCAGGACAATTGAAATGAACAGACTCCAGAGAAGCAGAAAAACGGTGAAACGCAGTAGAGAACGCAGCGGGGTACGCACCATCAGGAAAATTCCCACAACAATCAGAAGAATCGGTAGAACCAGCACCGGGTAGCCCAGCGTCCACTGAAAAAGATATGCCGAAACGGTTGACCCGAAAATACCCAGCCAATTTTGAACCTGGTAAATATTTCCCTCAACCAGAATCCCTACCGGGTCACTTTGGTGGTACGAAATAATAGCTAAGCCAAGCAACAAGCCCACCGCAAAAAATAAAAGCCCGTAAATTTCCTGTTTCAGGACAACATTGCCCGGAGCGGACTTCTTCCTGCTTTTTCCCGGGCTCTTTTTCTTTTGATAATATTTTGTTTTAACTGTCATAATTCTTAACTGATTAAAGCCGCAGGAATATAACCAAACTATCGATTCAACACAACTGAGATATTAATCGGAAAGTAAAGCTTTACTGGTGATTGGGCGTTGATAATTTTCGTTAAAGTTTCGGCGCATTTTACCTCAACCCTCTGTAAAAGAAGAAGATTGCCTGTCCGATTGCCTCGGCAGGCAGAAAATGACTTGCCCAACTGCCAGTATCAAGGTCTTATATCGGAAACCGGGAAAACGCTTGCCGAAATGCAATTCCATCAAAAAAGCCCTCCGTGTAATCAGGGGGCTTCTTTGAAAAAAACTTTCATCTTCGGCACGGTTAAACAAAAGGCGTTTTTACGATTTCAGCGTTTATTTCCCGCCCCCGGGCATCGATGGCGGGGAATCATTCTGCCTTCGGAAATGAATCCAACCAGTTTGCGTTTCGGTCCTTCTTCTTTCACTCTGGCGATTGCCTCACGCCCGATAAAATCGCCTTTCTTCAGCTTGGTAATCCAGCCCAGTCCGGCTTCAATCGGGTTGGTTGTCTGGTCAATGTCGTTGCCATAGAGGCAGTATTTTTTTTCCAGCCGCAGGGTGTCGCGGGCACCCAGACCGATTGGCGCAATATCAAATTCCTTCCCCGCTTCAAACACTTTTTCCACAATTTCCATGGAATATTTTTTATCGAAATACAGTTCAAACCCCGGTTCACCGGTGTAGCCGGTGCGGGAAATAATCATGGGAACTCCCGCTAATTCCCCTTCCCGAAACCAGTAAAACTTAATTGCCGACAAATCAACATCGGTTAATTTTTGCAGCGTGGCTTCGGCATCTTTACCCTGGACGGCTATTTGAGTAATCTGGTCGCTGATGTTCTTGACTTCTGCGCCTTCCATTTTGTTTTTCAAAATCCAGGCATAATCTTTGTCAGTGTTCGATGCATTCACCACTAACAGGTAGTGGTCGGGTCTCCGGTAACAAATAAGGTCGTCCACTATGCCGCCGTCCGGGTAACACATGGCGGTGTACTGCGCCTGGTTCACTTCCAGTTTTGAGGCGTCGTTAATGGTGATGTAGTTGACGAATTCGAGCGCCTTCGGTCCGCGCACTTCTATTTCGCCCATGTGGGAAACCCATGTGGGAAACGTCGAACACACCGACGGTAGTCCGCACTTTCTTGTGTTCTTCCAACATGCTTGTATATTGCACCGGCATCCAGAAACCGGCAAATTCTACCATTTTGGCACCGTGCGAAACATGAAAATCATACAGTCCTGTTTTTTTTGTTTCCACTTCTTTCATTTATATAAAACAATAATCGATGCTGCCGATAGAATGACAAAGACAGATTTATCCAGAAAAACCAGGGTAAGCACATTCACCAGCAACAGCGCTAACACACCGGCAACGATGTATTTTCGTAAAAACAAATAAAGAACGCCAAAGCACACCCACCAATAGACAAACAGCACCGGTTCAAGAAAAAGGAATACGCCCGCCAGGGTTGCCAATCCCCTGCCGCCTTTCCCCTTTAACCAGACCGGGAATACGTGTCCTACAATAACCCCCACCACAGGGAACACAAATTGCGGCGGTTGCACTATTTTGCTTGCGATCCAGATGGTGAGGAAACCTTTGCCCATATCGATGAGCAGCACCGCTACCGAAATTCCTCTCGACTTGCTAACCCGCAGGAAATTCAGGGT
>MVCZ01000092.1 GCA_002049825.1 Candidatus Zhuqueibacterota bacterium 4484_188 | reverse complement strand
AAATTATTTTTTAACTGGAATGAGGACATTTGCTTGAGTTTTTTCAAGAAAACCATCTTTTACCTGCGCAGAAATTTGCTCCTTACCATCCTGATGATCATCCTACTGATCAGTATCATCAGCGCGGCAATTTTCTACACTATCGAAGTGGGAAAGAATCCATGACGTGGTGCCGGTAACCGAGTCGGGGCGAATTTTGGGTATTCTGGTAATCTTTACCGGCGTGGCGCTGGTGTCAACTTTTACCGCAACTATTTCATCCATTTTCGTGGCGCAGAAATTAAAGGAGGAGCGTGGTTTGAAACAAATCAGCGAAAGTAATCACATTATTCTATGCGGATGGAACCATACCGCCGAGCAAATTCTCCGGGTGATTTTCAACAGACCCCAACCCGGCACGGTGGTCATGATCAACCAATTGCCGGAAGACCAGGTACAGAACATTATTTTTCAGTTTAAAGGTCAGCCGCTGCAGTTTGTCCGCGGCGATTTTGCTCAGGAGGAAATTCTGAACCGGGCAAACATCAACAAGGCGAAAGTGGTCATCATTGTTCCTGACGCCAGCAGTGGTCTAACCGCCCGAAGTGATGAAAAGACTATCCTCACCGCTTTTTCGGTCAAAGCGATTCAACCCAAAATAAAAGTTTACGCCCACATCCTGGACCACGACAACGAACCTTACCTGAAAAAAGCGCAGGTGGATGACTACATCGTCAGCGATTCTTTCTCCGGGGTGTTGATGGGTGAAATGGTGACCGAGCCGGGGGTACCGCAATCGCTGCAAAATCTAATCAAAAACGAACACCTGGAGCGAATCGCTGTGCCCGACGAGCTCAACGGAAAAACCTTTGGCGAAGCCCTGACTTTTTTCCGGCAAAAAAACCTCCTGCCCATTGCGATTGTCAGGGAGCAAAAGCCGCTGTCTTTTTCCGATGTGCTCTCGGAGGATTATTCTTACCTGGACGAGTTTATCGAGCGCAAATTCCGCGAAGCCGGTCGCAGTTTGCGCAAGGGCGCACAGTTGGACGTGCAAACCAACCCGCCGGACGACACAGTGCTGGAAAAGGACAGTTTTCTGGTGGTGATTAAATAATCCGCCGGGCGGACAACTGTTGGTGCCGGGCAAAACGGACGATTTTTAGTATTTGTTTGATAGAAAAGGAAAGCGGTTCCCCAAACAAAACCGGGACAAACCACACCGCAAAGGGAATGTCAAAATGGAAGACAAACTTCAGTTCCTGCAAAAAGTGTATTTATTTAAAGATATTCCCGAGAGCTGTATTCGGGAATTGCTAAAGGCAATGCGCATCGAGGGCTACCCGAAAGGCGAGGAAATCATCCGTGAGGGCGAGCTGGGAGACAGTCTGTTCATTTTATTTGAAGGAACTGTTTCGGTGACTAAAAAATTGACCTTGTTTGCCGATAATCAAGGGAAGAGCCGGGTGGACAAGGCGCTGATCCGGCTTAAGGGAAGCGATTACGCCTTTTTTGGCGAGATGTCTTTATGCGGCGAAGCGGAAGAGCGCTCGGCAACAGTCAAAGCCGCCACCGACTGTGTTTTGGGAGAACTTGCCGCAGAAGACATATACCGGATGGTGGAAGAAAAGCAGGATTTTGGCAGAAAATTCTACCAGAATCTGGCGAAAGTGCTGGCAGACCGCCTGCGCAAAGCCAATCGGGATATTTTAAAACTGACCACGGTTTTGACATTAGCCCTGGAAGAGTAGTGGAGAAACCACAGGGAGAGAGAAGCCAGGATGGCACCTAATCAGATTTTCGGAGTTGTTTTAGAGAAATATTTTCGTCGCACCCCGCCCTTGCCCATTCAGTATTACCTGCCGGCAATCGTGGAAAAACCCGCGGCATTTCGTTTACAGGTGGCACAGGTTTGCCGGTGTCCCGATGTGCTGGAGAAATTAGCCCGGGACAGCGACCCGATGGTTGCACAGCAGGCACGGCAGAGCGAATACTGGCAGCTATTAGGGCAATACCGCCAACTACTGGCGCTTCCCACCGAAGAGAAAATTGATTTTATCCGCCGGGAAAGTTTTCCGGTATTGCTGGTATTTGTTGCTTTCGAGACCAATTTGAAAATATTGAAAGAGGTTTTTTCGCACCCGGGCATGAGCTTGCACATGTTAAGCACACTGCGCCGTCACCTGGAAAAACGTAGGAATGAATTCGATGTGAATCCCCTGCTGCAGATTGTGCAAAACGTAATCGCCGTGCGGCGGCGGCGAATCCTGAAAGTAACCGAAGTCTTTCGCCAGGTGAAATCTGACGATGGCGGCGATTCGATCCCCCGGCTTTTGCATTTTCTGCTGGACGAAGACGAAGTGGTGGTGCGCAGCGCGGTTAACATGCTCAAACAGTTCGATTACAGTTTACTGCGAAAACATATTTTTTCAAATAGTCCTTTTGCCGAAGCCCCACCTAACAACGAAAAAATCTGGCGAATGCTGCAGAACCTGAAAAAACATTATCGCCTGTCCTGCGAACCGCTGCTAAATATGCCGGACTCCCCGCTGGGTATTACCGAAAGTCAGCAAACGTTCCTGGAAGATATTTACCTGCGTAAAATTCAATTATTAAAGAACTGCACCGAAAATCTGGACCAGACCGAAAATCTGGTCACCCTGGCGCACGTGCACCTGGACAGCGACCCGCGAATCCAGCAAGCGTTGAATAAAATACTCAATATCGAAGAACTGCTGTCACTGATTAACGATTCCACCTTTCCCAAGGCAGTTAGTTTTCGCATCATGGAAATTCTCAAGCGGCATCCCTCCAAATACGTTCAGGGGCGCCTGTCGGAGATTTTCCTGGAAATTTATGACCGCACCCGGCAGCGGTTACGGGAAATGGAAATTACCATCAATGCCTATTTCGACATCATCTTCAATTCGCTGGGCAATCCGCAGATTCAGCAAATCCGCCAGGCGTTTAAAATCCTAAAAGCAGCGAAGAAACTCACCTCCGGTTTTATTGACCAGGGACGCGACGACTTCCGGGAATTTGACCGGGTGTTCGAACTGTTCGGCAAAATTTCCGAATTCTACCAGCAAAAACTGAGCGCTATTTACCTGGATATGGCAGAGAACCGGGTGCAGGAATTAGCCGAGGTGTATGAAATACTGTTAATGATTGAGGACATTCCCCGGGAGTTTTTGCAGAAAGAAGGCTATTTTGCCCACCAAAATCCCCGCGCTTACCAGCGCATGTTCAATTCAACCCGCACTATCTGGCGCTCCACCTTAGGGCAGTACCTGGGGCGGCTGCGGGAGCTGGACGAAATGATTCGCCGCAAATGGATTCATATTCTTCCCGACAAACCCCAGCGTAAAAAGATGAATCAGGACATGTATAAAGTCATCGTCCGGCTGGAGGAGAAGTACAAACGGGAAATGAACTGCAAAATAACCACCGCCTGCCGCAATTGCCCCAAACGCCCCTGCGTGTCGGAATTGTATTTGCGACGGGTGGAATTCTTCCTGGGTGAACTGCTGGATTTTATCGGCATAGAGAAGAATGAAACCGCCCCGGACGATTTGGCGAAGCAGGAAATGGTGCGGCTGAAAGCCTCCTGAATTTGAGTTATCCGCCATAGGAATATTTTACATCGATTTTAAGAATTTATCTCCGACATTTATTTTTGTAACAAAAGTGATCATCCAAATTGTAAATTTGTTCGTTTCTCATTGTAGTATTTGTCCAATACCTATGATTCATTCATGTTTATATTAGTGAATACCGTTTTTAACCCGTGGTTAGGATAAAGAATATTTTTAAAATGCGATGGATAGGGTTAGTCATCGACTATTTCTGTATTAAAAATAAGAACTGCGTAAGATCTCATTGCCGAAAGTGCCGGATTCCGGGGAAATGATGTTTTTGTCATCAACCTGAAATTTGAGAATGGTCGGGTTGGAAGAGTGTTGGGGTTGTACGGGTTAGAGCAGCCGCATCAGAACCGTCCCTGGATTGAAGTAGCGCTTTACGGAACCACCGGCACTTTTATCGCTAAATATCCCCAGTTGGAGTCGCTGGTAAAGTATGAAGGTGAGGATGAACGGATCGAATCCTATTTTGAGGATATTTACCATTATTTCCAGTTTGAAGGAGTAAATCACCATGCCGGTGAATTTGTAAACTATACCGAATATTTTGCCCGCTGCCTGGTAAGGGGAGAGAAACCCATGCCTGACGCCGAGGATGGGTTTAAAACCATGGCGACCTTGGAAGCGGTGCGGGAGTCGATTAAAAAGAGCTCTCCAATAAAAGTGGAAAATTTATGAATTAAAATTTTTGAAAGGTAACCTGTGCAGTAGGCACCCCCATGGGGCTTTTATTAACGTTTGGGTCAAATGACCAGTGGTTTTATTCACTTTCATAAGTCCTTATTTTACAACCACCGGTCAGTTTGACATAAACTAAAATAGTATCATATGTGCCTTCACCTATGGTCATATGACACTATTTCAAATAAACTAATTTTCGGGATTCGGTGTATTCAGCACTGGAGATATGGTAAATATATACACCACTTGCCACTGTTTTGCCCGAATCATCTTTCCCGTTCCATCTTGCTGTATGATGTCCTGCTTGCTTATTATCATTTACAAGCACTTTTATCAGTTTTCCGCTGAGATCATATATATTTAACTTGATCCATATACTCTTTGGCAGGGTATATTCGATGTGAGTTTCTGAATTAAATGGGTTGGGATAATTTTGAGAAAGATGAAATCCAAGTATTAATTCACCTGGCTTTTCAAGATTATACCCTTGCCAGGGTACCATGATTTGAATCCAGTTGATACCTCCGTTCCAACTTTTATACAAGTTACCACTAAAATTCGTAGTCGAAAATATTACATCGGGATTTAATGGATTTAAGGCGATATCTAAAATGCCATCCCTAAGACCTGGTGGAGCATTATTTGTTATATCATTCCAGTAAAGACCTTCGTTTATGCTCTTATAAATTCTGCCTCCCAAAGGTCCGGTTGTTCCCGCATAAATTGTATCTGTATAAAGAGGGTTAATTTCAAGAGTAGCCACCCCCAGTTCCCAACTCACAGTTATCCCCGTATGCGACCAAAACCAATTTGCTCCTCCATCAGTTGTTTTAAGTATTCCGGGTGGTGAAAAACTTACAGGCATGAGTGCAGCATATACAACATTTATATTTTTATGATCAATTACTATATCCGATACACTCAACCCATATACTAATGTGTCCCAGGTTAGACCCGCATTATAACTTTTGAATATACTTCCAAACGTTCCCGCAGAAAAATCACTTGAACTTCCTGCATACAAGATAGAATCATTTTGTGGATTAATAGCAATAGATTCTATCTCTTCATCTGGTAAGCCAAAGAAGTGCCAGGAACCATCCTGTGAAAAAACTTGGCTCCAATTTATAATAAAAATAAATAAGCATGAGATTTTAAAAATCAGTGTTCTTTTCATCTAGACATACATCCCATTTAAATTGAAAAACTAGCTTCCTGTCACTTATTTGAGAAAAAGCTGGTGTAATTCTTTATATAATTCTTCAACGTTATGGTGTTATGCGAAGATAACCAAAAGCAGTAACAGCAAAGACTTATTTCAGTGAATGAAAACTCCAAATCTGTTTTCATCTCCATCTCCCAAATCTTTCAACTGAATTTTGGGGAATCCTTATTTTTTCACAAAAAAATTTACGAAAAGAAAGATTATTTGTCAAGATCTTTTGCTTGCATTTGTCATTCACCTATTGTTAATAATTGATTTTGATCTATTGTGACAGTTAGGCGTATTAATTCTTTATTCCCTCGAACAACTGACTGAAATCAGACGTTGTTCAAATAATTAGCAGCTATGTGCTATCGCTTTAGCGCTTTCCATTTGAAGTTTTTCAAAAAAATCGAATGATTTTTGACAATAATTCCTTATCTTTCGTGTGGGCGGTTTACAGAGGAAATCGGGTATTGGAATTTTCTCTTTTTATTTTCATGAACCTGTTAGCGTTAACATTAGTTTTTTGTTTAAAGTGGGATTCTGAAAAAAGCATGGGAAACAGATATGCCGATCAAAGGAATCTCCCTGTTGGACGGGACATTTTTGGCAAGTGGATGGTTGAACATCGGAAGCAAATCCAATCGCTTGCCCGTATTCCTACTGAGACCCGCTGCCGACTTGTTTCTTTTCATGAAATAGGTGGCTGAGAGCGGTTTTCGAAAGTCCCGAAATGAACACCGCCCCGACACAGCGAGGTTGAAAATTAGTAATTGAAAATAAAGTAAGGAGTAAAAAATGCGGATAACAAAAATTTGTTTTCGTTTCCTGTTTTTTTTAACCATTCTGTTACCGCTTGCCGGTGTATCTCAATTAAATGCCCAGGTCACCATTACCCAACCGCTAGATATTCTGTCCGGTCTGGCAGACAGCACCATTCAGGCAACCGTTGTTCCTGCTTTTACCAACAATTCCATCGAAAAAGTATTTGACGGAAATCCGCTTACTTCTGCCGGTGTCCAAAATAGCGATTCACTGGTCATAACGCTGGTCAGCCAGGATTCGCTGCATTTTTCCAGAAATAAAGTCTATTTCTGGAACGCCGGAAACTGGTCGTTGGAAGTGGCGAATTCGCTGGCTGATCTCAATAGCGGGAGCGGTAGTTACCAGCTTTTAGCCGACCAGCGACCACATGTTTCTTTTAGCTGGGATTCCGTAGAAGTGAGCAATGTTGCTGCTAAAGTAGCTCGTTTGACGGCAACCAATTTGCAAAGCCACATGATCTTATTAGGAGAATGGGCGCTGGAAAATTCCGTTACGCTCACTTCTCTTTACATTTATCCCTATCCGCCGCGCTTACTTCCCGGCACGCATCTGCAGTTGAAAGTACTTGCCCTGGATGCCGAAAATCATACTTATCCATACCCATTGACAGAACCAATCATGTGGAGTACCGATAATCATTCCGTGGCAACCGTTGGCGAATTCGGGTTGCTGGCGGGCGCTGCTGTGGGTAATACCCATGTGACGGCTTCTTCGCTCTCCGGCAGTATCTCCGGAAGTGCGCCGGTTTCGGTGGAAACCGATTTCGCTTCGGTTAATGACGATCCGTTGACCATTAAAGTGGCGCTGGTTCTGCAAGACCCGGTTATCGATTCTACTCATCATAAACGAATTCATCAGATGTGGGGATGGTCGGATCCGAACGCCCTGGTGGCACAAATTATCGAGGAATTTAATATGGCGAGCGACTACGTGGTGCAATTCCAGATTGTGGAAACAATTGACGACGATAAAATATTTACCCGGCTGGATTCCACGTTTATGTCCATCGATACCCTGCTTTACTATTTTACACGCTTCAGTACATGGCGGAGATTGAGAACCGGGTTCACTTTGATTACAACGCCATGGTCGATTATTACGATTTTGACACCAAGCGAAATAATGGGGTCATTAACGAAATCTGGGTGTACACCTTTCCCTTTGGTGGGATGTACGAATCGCAACTGATGGGTCCCGGTGCTTTCTGGTGGAACTCGCCTCCGCTGGCGCACCCCGGGCTGAATAAGCTGCTCTCGGTTATGGGGTGGAATTATGAACGCGGTGTCGCCGAGGCGCTGCACAGTTTCGGTCACCGCATGGAAAGTGCCATACGGCATGTGTACGGACGGTGGGATATTACCAATCCCGATCCGAATAACTGGGAGCTTTTTACCCGGATTGACAAAGACGTTACCGGTGGTGCTCATGTGGGAAATATTCATTTCCCGCCCAACGGTATGTCGGATTATGATTACGGCAACACCCGATATGTTGTTTGCTATGCCGATAACTGGAAACGCTATCCGTACATCCTGGATCAAACCCGTTCCTTAAACTGCAGTGAATGGGGCTGCGACCAGCTTGGATACATGAGATGGTGGTTCGGTCATTTACCGCGTTTCAAGGGTGTTTATGAGGGGGTCTTGAATAACTGGTGGTACTATGCAGTGGATTACGAAACCGCCGTTACACTGGCACAACAGACCAACTGGGTGTCGATTCCCGGGGAACCGCGGCATCCCATTCCCCTCCGCCCGGTGTTGGAACAAAATTTCCCCAATCCTTTTAACCCGGTGACTACCATCAGGTTTTATCTTCCTAAATCCGAAAAAGTTACGCTGAATATATATGATTTGCTGGGACGAAAAGTCAGGACAATAATCAACGGAAAAATGACTGCCGGTGAACATTCCGTGGATTTTAACGCAAGGAATTTTGCCAGCGGTTTGTATTTTTACCGTCTCAAAACAGCAAATTCTACACTTACTAAAAAAATGTTGATTATTAAATAGTATCTCATGGAAAGAAATTAAAAAGTAAGTTGCCTGTGATTGCATATAAATATTCTTGTTCTTTAAACCCGGTAGAAGTATTCCCGCTGACTGACGTGCGTCAGCAGGCAGGTTGGTTTGTGTACAAACCTGATCCAGCATGTGGATGGATGAGAAATTCCCTCTTCCCTGTTGAATCAGGGAAGGGGGTTAGGGGGATAGGTAAGAAAAGTTTTGTTACCCAACTAGGCTCATTTTTAATGGAGAATAACATTTATGATTTTTGGTCAATAGAATTTTAGGTTTAAATGAAAATATATTTTATTCTATTTAGGGGTGACGAGTTATGGATTCTGTCGTTTTCATTATTAGAAACACGATTACTTATTCACCAGAAACTTTGCTTAAAATGGTTGATATTTTAACCCATCCCCCCGGCCCCCTTCCCTGATTCAACAGGGAAGGGGGAGTATTCGACCCGCTGTGTTAAGTGCTTGGATATTTCAGTTTAGCAAGAGAGGGGCAGTGAGGAAGTGGGTTTGAGAAAACCCGGCTATTTTATATAACGCTATGGTACAAAAATGTTTTAAGTAAATCTTCAACACATTTATTTTCATTATGCTGAGCAGTTAGACTAAATGGTAAAGAGGTGAGTATGATTGCAGAAAAAGTCTCATCGGATGTTTTATCGACACCGGAAGTTCCGGTCATCGGCGTATTTGCTCCCTGCGATCCGCGCATCGATGCGGACTCCCGGATACGGGCTGGCAACATCATCAAAATAACGGCAAACCTTTTGGCAAAAGCAATGAAAATGCCCAACGGTTTAGCTGTTCCGGTGGTTTATTCGGACGTGTTGGTTGATGGTGAAAAGCAAGCCGACATGGTAGCCAAACAGTTCAAACACCGTGGTGTAAATATTCTCGTTGGGGTGCCGGACACCTGGGCGTTTCCGCAATTAACGGTTCTTTCGCTGCTGAGTCATTTCCCCAAAGATACCCCGATTAATTTTACCTGCGGCAATAGCGGACCCAAGCCGGGAGTGGTGTTTACTCATGCCGTTTCCGGGGCGATTTCGCAATATGGCGGTTTAATTCATATTAATGTCGGCAATTGGCCCGATTCCGGAGCGAATCCGGAGATGAGCGAAAAAACCGCCCGGGCACTTATTGACTGGGCCTGTGCCGCGGTAACCTATCAGGGTTTAAAAGGACGCCGGGTGGTGGTTTTCGGACACGATTCAATGGGAATGGAAACCGCGCTGCCGCATGTCCTGGCAACCCGGAACACCTTTGGACTGGAAATTACCCGGTTGGATATGAAATTACTGTCTGACATGCTTCTGAAAAAAGCCTATGATGAAGAGGAATTAAAAGCGTTGCGGAATTGGTTGGACGGTCACGCAAAAGAACGGATTGAATTACGGGACGATCTGGATAATCATCGTTTGAACCAGAGTCTCGCCATGTATCTAATCGTCAGGGATTTGCTGGATGAACTGAACGCAGTGGGCGGCGGTTTTATGAGTCAATTAGAATGGGGATCCGATTTGCGCGGCATCCCGCTGCCGGTTGCCGATGTTATGGAATCGCTGTTTAATTCTACTTTTGACCACACCGGTCAGAAACCGGTTGTTCCTTTTGCCACCGAGGCGGATGTTCAGGGGTTGCTAACCATGTTGTTTATGACCTACCTGTCTGCCGGCGAACCGCCGCTGTTCATGGATTTCCGTAAGGTGTGGGAAGCCTGGGAACTGAAAGAACTCGCCCAAAAATTGGGTATTCCGCTCAAGGGCGAAACGTTGTGGGAGCAGCCAAACCTCCACACCAACCTGGCCGCACACCTTCGTTACCCCCCGTCATGCCACTATGGGCGAATATAAACACTATGCGCCGGCAAATCATTTTCACATGACCTGGAACCTGGCAACCGCCCGGCTGCAGTATTGGATGGATTTGGCGAATGTGCTTTCGGTAACACCCTGGCAGGAAATGCCCGCTTTCCGCGAAGGAATTGACCGACCGCTTCCACTGCTTTATTTGCTGAATGGTGGGGAAAATCAGACCAAGATACTGCGAAAAAGATAGCGCGAGTTTTTATCCTTTAGAAACCCGAATAAATCCGGGGCGGTATCAATTCTATTTCAATTTTGCCTGGATTAACATATTGTTCAGGCAGCGTATAAAATGAAGTCCTGTCCATCGAATTAACTACTTCAGCAGTATATTCAAAGTCTTTTCTGCCGGATAAATCTGCTGACAAAAGTAAAACGTAATCATTCTCCTATGCTTGAATTTAAAAATATTCGTAAATCTTTTTCCGGTGTCGAGGTATTGCACGGTGTTTCCTTTTCGGTAGCCCGGGGGAAAATTGTTGCACTGGTGGGAGAAAATGGCGCCGGCAAATCAACCCTGATGAAAATACTCGCCGGTATTATTCCCGAATATTCCGGAACGGTGCGCATCGGGAATCAACTGGCTCATTTTAAAAATCCACGGGATGCCGAGCGTGCAGGCGTCTCGATTATTCACCAGGAATTAAACCTGGTGCCGGATCTCAGCATCGGGGAAAACATTTTCCTGGGCAAAGAGCCGGTGAAATCTTTTGGTCGGCTCGATTTCAGGAAACTCTACCGGGAATCGGACCGGGTTTTAAAGGAATTTGATTTCCCCTTTTCCTCGAAAACCAAACTGAAAAACCTGACCATCGGTTGGCAGCAAATGGTCGAAATTGCCAAAGCGCTCAGGTTGGATTCGCAAATCATTATTATGGATGAACCGACCTCGGCGCTGAGTGAGAATGAAATATCCCGGCTCTTCGAAAAAATGCAGTTACTGAAATCAAGGGGCAAAACAATCCTGTTTATCACCCACCGCTTGAAAGAGGTCTTTGAGGTGGCTGACGAGATTGCGGTGCTGCGGGATGGTTTGTTCCTCGGGAAATATCCGATAAATGAAATCACCCGGGAAGAGTTGATAAATCTGATGATTGGTCGGGAAATTCCGGACAGAACCACATCGTTTGAGAACGAGGCAAAGGCGGAACTTCTCAGGGTGGTAAATTTGGAAGCATCACGGGAAGGAGCAAAATTTTTATCGCAGGTAAATTTTTCGCTTCGAAAGGGTGAAATCCTCGGCGTTGCCGGATTATTAGGTGCCGGTCGCACGGAGCTGCTGAAATTTCTGTACGGGGAACTGAAAGCCCGGTATTCCGGGAAAATTCTGTTCGGGAACGTGGAATATCAGCCTCGGTCGGCGAGCGATTCAATCAGCCATAAAATTGTCTATTTACCGGAAGACCGCAAAACCGAAGCGATATTCCCGGATGCCAGTTTGCGTTTCAACAGCAGTATTTCCGCTTTGCCCCGAATCTCAAAATTCGGTTTCGTGAAGACGGAACAGGAAAAAAATGCGGTGAATGAGCAATTTCAAGATTTAAAAGTGGTGATGAAATCGGTGAATCAAAAAATTCCCACTTTGAGCGGCGGCAACCAGCAAAAGGTGCTGCTATCCCGGGTGTTGTTGCTGCAGCCCCGATTGCTTTTGCTTGATGAACCTACCCGTGGTATTGATGTGGGCTCGAAAGCGGAAATTTATTCCCTGATTGCAAGACTGGCATCGCGGGGCGCCGGAGTAATAATTACCTCTTCGGAAATCCCAGAGCTGCTCAGGGTCTGTCACCGGATTTTGGTGCTGTCGCAGGGCAAACAAACCGCTTTGTTGAATGTGCCGGAAACAAATCCCAGGGAAATTTTAAGTTATGCATTTAAACAGGAATAGTTGAATGAGTAGAAATCTCTCACGTTACTTTGCGGAAAACGAGTGGCTTAAACCGGTGTTGGGTTTCATCGGTATATTTATCATGTGCATTATTTTTTCACCGGTCAGCAGTAAAGGGAACCTGATTTTTTTGAAATTCGATAACCTGACCAATGTACTGCGGCAGGTTTCGGAAATCGGGGTGATTTCGGTCGGCATGACCATTGTTATTCTTACCGCCGGAATTGATTTGTCGGTTGGCTCTATTTTAGCGCTTGCGGCAACTACCACCGCTTTCGGCATTATGGACTGGCAGTTGGGATTTTTTCTTACTATCGTTTTAGGGCTGCTGGTCGGAGCAGCAGCCGGGTTTATTAACGGTGCGCTCACTTCCTGGGGAAAAATCCAGTCCTTCATTGCAACCCTGGCAATGATGACCGCCGCACGCGGGTTTGCCCTCTTTATTTCAAATAATAATTCCCGAAATATCGGTTTTGGCAAAGGCGCCGCCCCGGAAAGCTTTCGTATTTTCACCACCTCCTACCTGGGAATTCCTTTCCCGGTTTTCATTTTTATCATTGTTACGGTCATCTTTGCCATTATGCTCAGAAAAATGCGGCTGGGCAGACACATTTATGCCATTGGCAGCAATGAAGAGGCTGCACGCTTAGCCGGGTTGCGGGTAAACTGGATTCGTACGGCTGCCTTTGTGTTTTCCGGTCTGCTTGCCGGACTGGCTGGTATTATCCACGCGGCGCAACTGTACCAGGGGAATCCCAACGACGGCGTGGGTTTCGAGCTTGATGCTATTGCCGCAGTGGTCATTGGCGGCACCAGCCTGATGGGTGGAAGGGGTACCATGGAAGGCACTTTTGCCGGCGTTTTAATTATCGGTTTGCTCAGCAACATCCTCGGCTTGCACGGCGTTCAAAAAGATTTTCAATTAATGCTGAAAGGAATCATTATTGTCGCTGCGGTTTTGCTGCAGGAACGGCACTGGCGGTTTCGCTTTTTCAGAAAATCCCGATAACGGTTGTTTCAAATCGCGCGGACTTACCATTTAAAGAAACTCAATAAAAAAGGACTTACGCATTCGCCGCAAGTCCTTTCGGTTGCTGGTGGCACCTCGCCGAATCGAACGGCGGACACACGGATTTTCAGTCCGTTGCTCTACCAACTGAGCTAAGGTGCCATCCATTATTTCGGCGCAAAATTTAACCCACATCACAATTTAAATCAACCCTTTTTTCAATCTTGTATTCTCGTTGATATTTTAACCGCACTAATATATATTATATGCCGGAGGTGATTTCATGAATCGGCGTCAGTTTATCCGGCAAAGCTTTATCATTGGTGCCGGCTTTTCTTTTTTACCCTCTGCCGGAAATATGTTTCCTACCGTTAGTGCGCTACCCACAAAATCCCGTGTGGTTCAAATAACCAATTCTTTGGTCCGTTACCGCCACGGATTTCACCGGGCACAAATCGAAAAGATG
>MVCZ01000091.1 GCA_002049825.1 Candidatus Zhuqueibacterota bacterium 4484_188 | reverse complement strand
TTTTTTTGAACTGACGTTGTTAAGAAAAGGAACAAATTTAGAACGGGTAAATGATTTATATTTTTTTGATCTCAGCACTCATTTTGAAGTCTGAATTAACTAACCAATTTCCTTTCTGTTTCATTACTGCTATTTTAGTGCACATTTCGCCGAATATATTCTATCAGGCAACATTCTGCTTTAGCAAATTCTTATCTAATTCAAGCGTGTAAGACAAAATTGTTTGAATATCAATTTTACTACTTGCTTTAAGAATTTCTATTCCAACCAATTTACCATCAGAAGTTAAGTCCAGATTAACACTCTCCGAAATTTCTTTAACTCCTTCCGGAGTTTGCTCACCGAGTTTTATATACAAAGCATCTACTTCATCATCATAATAGACTTTCATTTTATTCTTCCTTTTTTTAATAAATAGTTTGTTATTACTGTTATAATATCACCTTCAACAGCAATAACAATTTTCAAAGGCAGTTCAAATCCCTTAACCTTTTCTATGACTTCATGTTCTCCCGGTGTAAGTTCCGTGTTTTCTTTTGCATGTCGCGAAAATTGTATTTTCATTTATTGAATGCCTTTGTCCTGATTTTGTTGCAATACTCCCTGAATTATATTTAAACTGAAATTCGGTGAAATTTCAAAATCTTAATTCATCTAATTCAATTAAAGGCAGTCTCCTCTTTTATTTATTTCACACAAAAGACCAAAGGAAATCAAATGTCTTTACTTTACAATTTAGCCTATCAATTTATAAAATTCAAGAAAAAATAACGGATTGAAAGTAAAAGCTTGCTCAGAGAAGGAGTTGTTCTCATACTTTTCCAAAGGAACCGCTTCACGGGAGGCTAGGGACCCATTTAAATTATTCTCACATGTCATGGATATTTTACCCGATTTCCCCCAAACGCCTTGCTTCCGGTAACGAACCAATCTTATTTTCATTCGTTGACAAATGATAAAATTTAAGGGAACGCACATGATAAATTTGCGATTCCAATTTTTCCGAATCATTTTTGCACTCACCGCCGGTCTGGTTACCCTGTTGTTTATTACCTGCACCTCTCGGCAGTCAGACGAAGCCTACCGGCAAGAGATTGCCCAATGGCACCGGCAGCGCATTGCTTCGCTGAGCAAACCGGATAGCTGGCTCAGCCTTGCGGGACTTTTTCTGCTGCACGACGGCACCAACCGTTTCGGGGCGGATTCCACCAATGACATTGTTTTTCCGCCGGTGAAAGCGCCGGCGCGCATGGGAACCTTTTTCCTGGAAAATGGTGTGGTCCGGGTAAAAATTGATCCGGGCGTGCCGGTAACAAGTGATGGTAAGCCGGTAACCACGCTGCCGCTGAAAAGCGACGCCGACGGGAAACCAACTATCCTGGAATACAGGTCACTCAACTGGTACATCATCAAGCGCGGTGAACAATTGTTTGTCCGGCTTAAGGATCGGGAAAATCCGCGCATCGCCGCTTTTAAAGGAATAGAAATGTTTCCGGTGGACGAAGCCTGGCAGGTAGAAGCAACTTTTGAACCTTACCATCCGGCGAAGATGATTGATGTTCCTACGGTATTGGGCACCATTGACAAATCGCCTTCGCCCGGTGCGCTGGTATTTCGCATAAAGGGCAAAACCTACCGGCTGGACCCGCTAGCGGAACCGGGGGATAAAGAATATTTTGTGGTCTTTGCCGATGCCACCACCGGCTTCGAAACGTACGGCGGCGGTCGCTTTCTGTCGGTTGCCGTCCCCGGACCGGACGGGAAGACGGTAATTGATTTCAATAAAGCCTACAATCCGCCCTGCGCGTTCAGCGAATTTGCCACCTGTCCGCTGCCGCCGGAACAAAACCGCTTGCCGATTAAAATTACCGCCGGTGAGAAAAAATACGGTAGCGGACACCACTGATTTTCCCCGCACCCGTTTTTCGTAACATCTCCGTGAAAAGTGGGTGTTAAAATGCCCTTCCCTGCCTGGCAAGTCAACGGCAGACAGGAAATAACATGTATATTGAATTTTCTACCCGTGAATAATGTGTTACCGTTTTTCATACAAACCGGTTGAATTGATCGTTTTTTAAATTTATATTTTTCACAAATAAAAGATAAGAACGGTTGAATGAAAAAATTCGCAATTTTAGGTTTAGGGGCATTCGGACAAAGCGTGGCGCGGGCACTCACAGAAAAGGGTGCCGAAGTGATCGCCATCGACCGCAACATGAGCCGGGTGGAGGAAATCCAGGATTATGTGTCGGTTGCGGTGCGGCTGGACAGTACCGACGAAAACGCACTGAAAGCCCAGGGCATTCACGAGGTGGATTACGCAATCGTCTGTATCGGCGAGGATTTTGAGTCGAACCTGCTCACCGCGGTTTTGCTGAAACAGTTGGGGGTAAAAAATGTTATTACCCGCGCCACCCGTGCGATAGAAGAAAAAATACTCCGGGCGGTGGGAATTACCCAGGTGGTGCTTCCCGAGCAGGAAATAGGTGAAAAATTAGCTTACAGCCTGATGCATCCGAATCTGAAGGAAATATTTTACCTTGCCGGACAATTCAGCATTGCAGAGATGGATGCACCGAAGAAATTTATCGGGAAGACGCTGGAAGAATTGCGCCTGCGGGCAAAATACGGTGTCAATTTAATTACCATTCGCCGGCAGGTGAGCGAGACTACTAAAAAAGGTGAGGTCCTTCAAAGAGAATTTGTGGAAATGCCTTCGGCACAATCGCTTATTTTTGAAAATGATATATTAGTCCTGGTAGGGAAAAAAGAAGATATTAACAAGGTGCTGTCGCAAAACAGTTAATAACACGTTTACAAACAAGAGGAAAAGGCGGAATGAATCAAGCGACAGATAAAAAACTTTCTACTGTTCAGCGGGGCGCAATTCTGCTGAAAATTCAAAATGGGGAAAGCGTTGATTCGATTCTTTCGAAAATGAGCGCTGAGGAACATAAAGAATTGCGTGATTTCCTGGAAACCGAATTGCTTTACCTCTCGGAGCTGCGTGATGAAAAACGCTTAAACCTTTCGCAGATTAAATCAAATTACGAACCGGCGCCGAATTACTATTACAAACAGGATTGCCACGAGCCGCTGGAATCCTGTCTGAACGAAACCTGCCTGAATGCCAACCCCGACTGCTTCAGCAGGAAAATGCGTACTCATATCGATGTGCTCATCAAACTGCTTACCCCATTCCTGGAAAAGCAATAAACCGATGGACCAGAATACTGCCAAACGCTACAACCGAATAAAACTCATTCTGTCACTTTCCGGTATGATAATCGATTTACTCTTCTGGTTGGTCATTATTTTTTCCGGGGTAGCAATTTCTCTTGCCAATGTCGCTTATTCCCAATTTTCGTTATCTCTTTTTCAGTTTTATCTATTTGTAATTATACTGGCAGCGATTTATCTGTTGATAAATTTCCCGTTTTCATTTGCCTCCGGTTTTCTGGTTGAACGCCGTTTCGCACTTTCTAATCAGACATTTCTTCAATGGGTTTGGGAACAGGTCAAAGGTCTACTGGTGGCTGCGGTGCTCGGCGGAGTAGTGTTGACTATTTTTTACCTGTTGTTAGTTAAATATCCCAACGGCTGGTGGGTAGGAGTTTGGCTGTTTTTGCTTATATTTAGCGTCTTGCTCACCCGGTTGGCACCCACCCTAATTTTCCCGCTTTTTTATAAATTCGAACCGCTGGAGCGAAACGAATTAAAAGAGAAATTACAAAAAATGGGTGAGCGCTGGGGATTGAAAATTACCGGCGTGTTCCGATTCAATCTCAGCAAAACCACCCGGAAGGCAAATGCTGCTTTCACCGGACTGGGCAAAAGCAAGCGGGTAATTCTCGGCGATACCTTGTTGAATGAATTTAACGAAGCGGAAATTGAATCGGTTTTTGCTCACGAAATCGGTCATTTTGTTCATCGCCATTTGTTCAAGGGGATTTTGATCAACAGCGTTCTCTCCCTCGCCGGCTTATACCTGGTGTTTTACATTTACCGCAACATTACCGGCGCATTGCACCTGAGTCAGCACAGCCTGGAAGCGCTGCCCTACCTGGGTTTGCTGTTTTTCCTTTTTAGCCAAATCACCTCGCCGCTGGGAAATTACATTAGCCGGCGATTCGAATACCAGGCAGACCGTTTCGCGGTGGCCGCTATGGAAAAAAGCGAACCTTTTATTGAGAGTCTTAAAAAACTTTCCCGGCTGAATCTGGCAGACCCGGACCCGCACCCGTTAGTAGAGTTCCTGTTTTACAGCCACCCTTCCATTAACAATCGAATTGAAAAAATCACAGGAGAAAAAGTATGAACTTCCCTCGCGTAATACTGAGTTTACTGGTACTATTTACCGCCGCCTTTGCCGGCAGTAACCAGGATTTCAAATTCTCTTTCCCGAATTATTCCTACCATAAATTTGACAACGGTTTTGAATTAATTCTGGTGGAGAACCGCACCAACCCGCTGATTGCCAGTGTAGTGGTGGTGCGCACCGGTCTGCGCAACGAGACGCCGGAAAACAACGGTGTTTCACACATGCTGGAACACATGACTTTTAACGGCACCGACCGGCGCACCCAGAAACAATTATACGATGAACTGGATTTTCACGGCATTTATCTCAACGCCCAGACTTCGGAGGATTACACCACCTTCATGGCACTCAACCATAAAGAACAGATTTCTCCCACCCTGGATATTTTGTCCGATATGCTGTTTCACAGCACCTTTTCCCCGGCAAAATTTGAGAAGGAAAAAGGAATTATCGTAGAGGAAATTCGTAAGGACAGCGAAAACCCCGATTATAAAGAGGAGTCGGAGTCGGAACTGCGGAAGGCTTTTTACCTGAAGCCGCCCTACGCCCTGCCGGTTCTTGGAACGGTGGAAACGGTTCGCAATATGAGCCGTGAGCAGGTGCTTTCCTACTACCGTGAATACTACAGTCCAAATAATATGATCGCCATCGTGATTGGCGATTTCGATTCTGCTGATATGCTTAATAAAATGCGGCAGTATTTTGGCGGCGTTCCGGCACAGCGGGTAGCGAAGCGGCGGATCAGCCTGCAGCGCTCGTTCCCGTTCGTCCACACCGTGCGCAGCGACAAGGGACAGACGATTTACCTGAAATTTCCCGCACCTAC
>MVCZ01000090.1 GCA_002049825.1 Candidatus Zhuqueibacterota bacterium 4484_188 | reverse complement strand
GTGAAAGTAAGCAACGGTTGGAACGGTCCCTGGACATCGCTGGGTAACGGAAACGGAACAACCGAATTCGATCTTTCAACTGCCGGTGTATCCGATTTCCGTTACATTTATATTAAAAGTATCGGTGGCGGTTCCGGTGCCGACGCCGGCTTTGACCTGGATGCCGTGGAAGGGCGTTTAATTCCCGCTACCGGTCCATTTATTACGGCAACCAGTTATTCGGTATTGGACTCGGCGACCAATAACAACCACATTCTGGAGGCGGGTGAAACCGCCGATTTAATGCTCGATCTGCAAAACCTGGGTGTCGATCCGGCGCAGGACGTAAGGGTGAAAATTTCCTGCAGTAACCCGTTTTTAACGGTGTTGAGCGACAGCGCCTGGTTTGGCAATATGGCTTCCGGTCAAACCGGTTCGGTGGGACCTTATTCGGTATCGGTCAATCCGGCAACTCCCAATAACAGTAAAATTCCGATCCAGGTAGATATTCTCGCCGCCAGCGGATACCAATGGTCACACCCGCTGCAGATTACTATTTTACAGGGTGCAAAAATTGTAACGAATTATTCAAATATTCAATTCGAAAATACATTTATCAACTTCACCTCCCAGGTTCCGCTGAAAATCACCAACAGCGGGATGGACTCGCTGCACATTCGTCAATTAATTACCAACCATCCCTCTACGTTTTGGGTGGAGGAAACCAATCTGTCCATTCCCCCGGGCGGCAATCAAACCATCCAGGTGAAATTTATGCCGGCGGATACACTGACCTACCTGGATACACTTACCCTGATGAATAACGATCCGGTGAACTATGTTTATTCCATTCCTTTGTCCGGCAGAGGTATTCTGGCACCGGATATTTCCGTAGCACCGGATAGTATATTCGCCCAACTGCTACCGACAGATTCAATGGTTGTGCCGCTGGTTATTTCGAACAACGGCGCCGGTCCCCTGACGTTTACCGCCCAAATCGGAAACTACACACCGACCGATAGCGCCGGGGGTAACGACAGTTTCGGACACATCTGGATTGACAGCGACGAACCCGGCGGTCCGGTTTACAGTTGGGTTGAACTTTCCAACGGCACGGGCACCGAAATAAACATCGGCGGTCTGAACAGTATCAGCAACTCGATTCAAATTGGGTTTTCCGTTCCATTTTACAATGGTGCTTACAATTCGTTGCGGGTGTGCAATAACGGCTGGATTAGTTTTACCACTTATTCGGTGAGTTACAACAACACCCCGCTTCCCAGTCCGCTGGCACCCCGGGCAATGATTGCTCCGCTCTGGGACAATCTCTATTTTCATAACGACAGCAAAGCATATTATCTGAAAGAAAGCAACAGGTTTATTGTTCAGTGGGAAAATGTATTTACTGCCACCGGTTTCGGACCTTACTCGTTCGAACTCATCATTTATGACAACGGCAATTTAATTATGCAGTATAAAAACCTGACCAATTTAGAGAATGCCTACACAGTGGGAATGCAAAACAGCAACGCCAGCGACGGTTTTCATATCGTTTATAATCAGCCGTATTTGCATGACCAGATGGCTATTTTGATCAGTAAAAGAAGCTGGGTGAGCATTCATCCGGTGGGCGGTACAATTGCACCCGGCGAACAGACTACCATGGACGTTATGTTTAAAACCGATAATTTTCCTTACGGAGATTTCTGGGCAAGCGTGGAGATTTACAGCAACGACCCGGACGAAGGGACGGTAATTGTCCCTTTGCACCTGGTCGTTTCCACGGTTCATTCACTGAATACCCTTGGAGAAACACTCCCGACCTTGTTCCGGTTAGAGCAGAATTATCCCAATCCCTTTAATCCGAGTACCATCATTCGGTACGAATTACCGCAAACGGCTGCGGTTCGTCTGGATATTTACAATGTTCGGGGGCAGAAAGTGCGCAGCCTGGTAAATACGCACAAAAAGGCAGGACGATATTCAGTACAGTGGGATGCCCGCAATGATGCCGGGGAATTAGTTGCCAGCGGAATTTGGGAGCATTTTTTCACCGCAGTAAAACTGCGTTGTCTACCGTGCTACAATCCCATTGCCTCGGCAACGATAATGGCAATGTCTTTATTTTCCATTTTTTCCTGGTGGTCGGTTTCGTTGGTCGGTTTCGTTAATGCCATCGGCGATCATGGTGGCGCAGAAGGGGCAGGCGGTTGCCACTTGCTCGACCTGCAGCGCAGCGGCTTCGTTCACCCGCTCGTGATTCACTTTTGGTTGCGGTTCTTCCAGCCACATCCTGCCGCCACCGGCACCACAACAAAAACCGTTCTCTCGCGAACGGGGCATTTCCACCATCTGTAATCCCGGAATCGCCTGTAAAACCCGTCGAGGTGCATCGTAGATTTGATTGTATCGCCCCAGATAGCAGGAGTCGTGGTATGTAACCGAGCTACTGATGGTTTTCTCCGGTTTAATCCGACCGCTCGCGATGAGCTGCTCAATCAATTCAGTGTGGTGAACCACCTGGTAATCGCCGCCAAACTGTTTATATTCGTTTCCCAGCGTGTTGAAACAATGTGGGCAGGTGGTAAGAATTTTTTTAAATTTATACCGATTCAATGTTTCTACATTTTGCTCTGCCATCATCTGGAACAGGTACTCGTTTCCCAGCCGCCTGGCCGAATCGCCGGTGCAGGTTTCTTCCATACCAAGAATAGCATACTTTACCCCGGCAGCTTTCAATATTTTTACCATTGCCTGAGCCACCTTCTGATTGCGGGCATCGTAAGCAGCAGCGCAACCTACCCAATACAGGTAATCCACTTCTTCATTTGCTTCACGCATTTTGGGCACTGTCAGTCCTTCGGTCCAATTCTCACGGTCTTCCGGCGAAATTCCCCAGGGATTTCCGTTGGTCTCCATGTTTTTGAAGGTGGTGACCGCCTCGGTAGGAAACCGGCTTTCTTCGAGTACCAAGTGACGCCGCATTTCAATTATTTTGGGAATATGTTCGACGAACACCGGGCAGGCTTGCTGGCAGGCGCGGCAGGTGGTGCACGCCCACAGTTCTTCTTCCAGTACCGCTTCGCCAACCATTTTTTGCGGCACTTCAGGCGTTTTCTCCTGACTTGCTTGCAGATATACCGTGCCGTTTTGGTGCAGATATTCCCGCAAGTCGGTGATCACTTTCATCGGCGAAAGCAGTTTCTCGGTAATATTTGCCGGACACACATCCGTGCATCGCCCGCATTCTGTGCAGGCATCCAGGTCCATTAATTCCTTCCAGGAGAAATGATTAATCTGCGAAGCGCCAAACGTCTCTATTTCCTCGAATTCCATCTTGCTTAGCACTCCCTTCGGTTCCAGCGACTGGAAAAAAATATTCAGTGGGGTAGTAAACACATGGAACAGTTTCGAATAGGGCATGTAAGCAATGAAAGCCATGGCGATCAAAAGATGAAACCACCAGGTAAGCTGATGAAGCACTTGTAATGTATGTGGTGAAAAACCGAATGCCCAGAACAGTTTGGCAACCAACAGACCGACCGGTGACCAGGCAGCCCACGCGGGATGCAGAGTAGCAATTCGTAATCCTTCAATTTTAAAACCGGTGAGCAGGATAATTAGGAATAAACCTAAAATTATAGAATCATCTTTTTTAGTTTTCAGGTTTTTGGGTTTACTGATCCACCGCCGGTAAATTGCCATTAAAATACCGATAATTGCTAAAACACCAAAAATATCGAGAACCAGTGAATAAATCAGGTAAAAAGTCGATTTCAGAAACATCCGGGAAAATAACGGATTGATAATGTCAGCCTGAAGCAAGACCAGCAATGTACCGATAAACAGAATAATAAAACCGCTGTAAATAAACAGGTGCATGGTTCCGGCGTATTTCTTTTTGATTACCCGCCACTGGGCAAATGCATACTTCAGCACCAGCATTATTCGCTGCCCGATGTGATCCAGCCGTTGGTCCGGTTTGCCAATACTCCACAATCGATACCGTTGATAAAATTTCCAGAAAAAAATAATTAAAGTAATGAGTAGAAAAACATACATCCACACGATGCCGCTGATGTTCCAATAAATTTCACGTGTCGGCATAATATCCTCCGGAAAAATAGGTTACTATTTACTGCTCCTCCTTTAAACATGTAAAACATATTACTGAGCTACCGGGAATGCGCTCTCCTGATTCTAAATAACATGAAGAATCTCACTGAAGATGGTTTTCTAAAAATAGTCAAGAAAAAATGTTGTTAACCTTAATAATGGCATATTTCCCACAAGAATAAAAATTTCTACCTGAACTTCCTAACCAGTTTCTTCAAAAAACCTCTTTTAGTAGATTCGGCAGGTAAAGTCACCGAATCAATGCGAATATTATCAATAATATTTTTTGCGTTATTATAGAACAAATCCCGGAGGTAGGATTCCGGTAATTTCCCTTTGAGGAAATCATAAGTTTCCCTTAGCAAGAAATTTCGCCCATCGGGAGAATGGGCATCCGAAGCGATGAAATGGGGAATTCCATTTCTGAGCAGCTTTAAAGCGACTTTTTGACTCTCCCTGCCGAAATGACCCAGAATACTTCCCGCATTCAGTTGAAGCAAACCGCCGAACTGCACGAACTGTGTCGCCCGCTCTTCTTTTTCTAACACCATCTGGTAACGCGCCGGATGTGCCACAATCGGGATGTAATTTTCCATCGATAAACGGAACAGAACCTCCTCGATGCCTTCGGGCGTCTGGAACATGGGAAATTCAATCAGGACATACAGCCCCTGGTCGCACAGCGTGGTTACCCTGCTTTTTTTAATATGGATTTTTTGCGCCAGCGCCTCTTCCCGCAGGTCTTGTAGTTTAAAAAAATAATCATGTTCCATTTCCGGTGGAATGTATTCGTTGAAATGTGAAGTGGCAAAAACATCGGTTATTCCCTGTTCCTGTGCATGTTTCAGCATCTCTAACGATTCTTCCAAAGAAGCCGGACCGTCATCAAATTTGGGGATCAGGTGGTTATGTATGTCAATCATTTTTTCCATTACGCGCATTTATCCTATCGTTTGCGTTTTTTTCTCTCACCCTGTAAGTAACAAGCATAAGGTTAATATTTTCGCTTCATTATAGCTAACTAAAAATAAAAAATCAATCATGAATTCCCCCGAAATCCAGATGTAAGCTGCTTCAGCCAGGCACCAGAACCGGAATTCCTCTAAGGTTCTGAAAAAACGGTTGGTGTGATATTTTGTTCAGGTTTTCGAAATTTGCCATCATTTCGATAACTTCATCCCGGAAAAATCCCTGAAACGATTGCCTGAGTTCTCCGGAAGCGCTCAGCAAATAAAACGCCGGAACCGTGTCAAGATTCAGTAACCGGGAAAGCCGGTAATCCGGGGTGTCTATCACAACCGGAATCTTTATGGCGTTTTCTTTGATAAATGATAGTGTCGTATCGAGAGAATCCTGCGAAATCAGGAATATTCCGCCCGGCGGTTGTTCGAAACGATTAAGGTAATCCGTTAAGTAAGGAAGAAACATTGTGCAGGTAGGACATGAGCGTTTATAAAAAACCAAAAGATTTGCCCGGTTCAATTTCAATGTTTCGTTCGAGAACAGATTGCCGTCCGCCATGGCAATTTTATATTTCAATCTAAGTTGTTTCGCTTTTTCCATTAAATAAACAGCATGTATTTCACCACAAAAATTTTTCTAGGAGATTGAAGCACTTTCCTGCACTACGAATCTATTTTAATATTGAATAAAAGCGCCCGAAATGCAAGTGAATTTAAATGATGGCTATCTTGCGGTACTTCGAACCACTGATGTCTGTTTACTGCAAAAATCTCTTTATTTGCCGGTTAAAATTGGTTACATTTTAAGGGAACAAAAATATTTCCTCGGTGTAAAGTTACTAAGAGGAAACGCGAATGGAGGATTGTATGAGAAAGTTTATCATCGTGGCATTTATTTTGGTTTTACCGATGTTGTGTTTTGCCCAGTTTAAAAGCCAGGCTACTGCTCCTTCCATTTCACAGCAAATTGCAAAACCGACAAGTAATTTTATACTTGGTTTTTTAAACCCTGACAAATTGCAGATGCACCATAATTTTTCCATGTCTTACATGACTTTCGGTGGTCAGGGCATGATGATAAATTCATACCTGAATACCATTGATTACCAGATCAGCAAACCGCTCTGGTTACGGTTAAATTTAGGTGTTATGAACTCACCTTACAATTCTTTCAAAAATCCGGCACTGAACAATACGCAATTTTTCGGTGGTGCAGAGCTAAATTACCGTCCCACCGAAAATACGCACATCAAAATTGGTGTTGATATGCGGCCGGGATTTTATTACAACCGTTATTATAATCCCTTCGATTGGTAAAAGGACCGGGGTAAAGGAGAGCACTGAAGATTGCTACAAGAGAAACACCGAATAATCTCCGGAAAGAACCTACCCCGCCAGCCAAAACGACAACAAAACCCGACAGTAGCAAACACCGCTCCGACAAAACAGAACCGGTAAAGCAGAAAATACAGATTGAGGTATTGAATGGCTGTGGCGTTGCCGGTATCGCCAAGATAACAACCGATTTCTGCCGGAAAAATAATCTGGACGTGGTGGATATGGACAATTATGTGAACTTCGCGGTGAAACATTCCCAGGTAATTAGCCGCAACGGTAAAAAGGAGGAAGCATTACATATCGCCAGGATTCTGGGGATAAATAAAAAATACGTCAAGGTGAAACCGGATAAAAACAAGCAACTGGCGGCATCAGTTGTTCTGGGGAAAGATTATAAACAACTAAAATCGTTTAAGAAAAAATAGGGAGAATGATTGACTTCAGCTCAAATTGCAGAAAAAATAGCGAAATTAGGCTGGCAAAAAAAAGGTCAGGATATTGCCATTCTCGATTTAAAGAACCTGACTGATGTGAGTGACTATTTCGTAATTATCAACGGAGAGTCGGACACTCACGTGAAAGCGTTGTACGATTTTATCGAAGATGAGATGAAAAAGGAGGGAATTCGTGTCTGGCACAAGGAAGGGCAGCAGAATTTAAACTGGGTTCTGTTAGATTATGTCGAGGTAGTCGTCCACATTTTTAAGCCCCGGGTCCGGGAGTATTTTGCCCTGGAAAAACTGTGGGGAGATGCACGCATTATTCGATTGGAGGAAGATGTTCCGGATAGAAGCGTTCTTGAAACAAACGATTGAAACCACATTGAAAGATTTATCCTTCCCAAATATAGATATTATCTTTGAAACACCTAAATTAGATACCCACGGTGATCTGAGTACCAATGTTGCCATGCAACTGGCGCGTCCGTTAAAACAAAATCCCCGATCGATTGCCGAACAAATTATAGCTAAATTAAAACCGGACCCAGCCTATATTTCGAAAATAGAGATTGCCGGACCAGGCTTTATTAATTTTTTCTATTCAAACAATTATTTACAGCAGTCGGTGGAACATATCATAAAAGCGGGCGAACAGTTTGGTCGCAATAATTTCGGTAAGGGAAAAAAGGCGCAGGTTGAATTCGTGAGTGCCAATCCGACCGGTCCGCTTACCATTGGTCACGGGCGTCAGGCAGTGCTGGGCGATACCATTGCCAACTTTCTGGAATGGTGTGGTTTCCAGGTTACCCGCGAATATTATTTTAACAATGCCGGCAGACAAATGCGGGTGCTGGGCGAATCGGTTCGTCTCCGCTATCTGGAACTGTTGGGCGAACTTGTTGAATTTCCCGATGACCATTACCAGGGTGAATACATTAAAGACATTGCCCGGCAATTGCACCGGAAATATGGCGATTCGTTGAAAGCCGAACAAGAATCGGACCTGTTCAAATCCACCGCAGAGCAAATGATTTTCCAGGACATTAAAAACACACTGCAAAGGTTGGGCATTGTTTTTGACGTTTTCTTTAATGAAAAAGACCTGTATGAGCAGGGCGATATTGACCGGGTCATCCGGTTTTTCAAAGAAAACAACCTGGCTTACCAAAAAGACGGTGCGCTGTGGTTTCGTTCCACCGAATTCGGACAGGAACAGGACCGGGTAATTGTGAAAAGCACCGGCGAGCCAACTTATCGCCTACCCGATATCGCTTACCACCGGACAAAGTACGAACGCGGCTTCGACCTGATCATCGATTTGTTCGGCGCAGACCACATCGCCACTTATCCCGATGTTTTAGCCGGGCTGCAGGCGCTGGGCTATGATTCGTCACGCACCAAAGTGCTCATTCACCAATTTGTTACCCTGTATGAGGGCACTGAAAAAGTGAGGATGTCCACCCGGAAGGCGAACTTCGTTACTCTGGATGAGTTAATGGATGAAGTTGGTGTGGATGTTACCCGCTGGTTTTTCCTGATGCGCAGCATGGACAGCCATCTTAATTTCGACTTGTCGCTGGCAAAATCTCAATCGGAGGAAAACCCGGTTTATTACAACCAATACGCCCATGCGCGAATTTGCAGCATTTTACGAAATGCCGCCGAAGCCCGGATTGAATATCGCAATTCGGAAACTTTACAGCACTTGCATCATCCGGCTGAGATGCAATTAATCAAGAAATTACTGAATTTCCCTAACCTGGTGGAACGCTGCACACGGGATTTTACCCCCCATCTGATGACACAATATTTATCAGAGGTTTCCACGCTTTTTCATAAGTTTTATACAGAGTGCCGTGTTTTAACCGATGATACCGATTTGTCGCAGGCGCGTCTGGCACTCATCCGGGCAACCAAAGCCGTGCTGGCAAACGGTTTCAAAATTCTGGGAGTCACGGCACCGGAACGCATGTGAAGTACTGCCGGGCGATTCCAGTGATATTCGCCAATGATAGGTTCGCCGTGGATTCGCTGCAACAGGTTTGAGTAGTTAGTTGAATTCATTTTTATAAATTACCGAAATTCCGGTCTGAATCACATAAAGATACAGGCTGCGCAGATACGTAAGGGAGATGCTCTATGTCTATTTTGGTAGTGGGATCGATAGCTTTGGATACAGTAGAAACACCAAATGGTAAAGCGGACAATTCACCGGGTGGTTCGGCGCTCTATTTTAGCGCTGCTGCCAGCTTCTTTGCGCCGGTTAATGTAGTCGGAGTGGTCGGAGAAGATTTTAATTTCCGGGACATCGAATTTTTAAAGAAAAGAAATGTAGACCTCAACGGTTTAGTTGTGGAAAAGGGTGAGACATTTCGCTGGGGCGGGCGCTACCATCAAAACATGAACGAACGGGATACGCTGTTTACTTACCTGAATGTTTTCGAGACCTTTCGTCCGCATATTCCTGACAATTATAAAGAAAGCCGTTTTGTGTTTCTGGCAAATATTGCCCCGGAATTGCAACTGAACGTACTGAAAGGCATTTCTTCACCCTTGCTCACTATTTTAGACACGATGAATTTCTGGATCAGCGGACGCCGGGAAGCGCTGGAGAAAGTGATTAAGCGGGTGGATGTGATGATCCTGAACGATGAAGAGATTCGTGAGCTTACCGGTGTTCACAACATTAATCGCGCGGCAGCGCAGCTGCTTCAGCAGGGTCCGCGGGTGCTGGTCATTAAAAAGGGTGAGCACGGGGCAGTGCTCATTACCGAAGACGATTATTTTGTGGCGCCGGCTTTCCCGGTGTCCGATGTCATCGATCCGACCGGGGCGGGAGATTCCTTTGCCGGCGGTTTTGTGGGCTACCTGGCAAGCTGCCCGGAAATTAACAAGCTGGAATTGCGCCGTGCGGTGGTGTACGGCAGCACAGTCGCTTCGTTTAATGTGGAATCCTTTAGTTTCAATCGACTGAAGGCAATTGATAAACAGCAAATCGATGACCGGGTTGAACAGTTCCGGGAAATGATGCGGTTTTAATTGGCAATCTAAATGACCATTCAAATTTTTGGATTTAAGGTTCAGGCTTTTAAGTGTTCCCCCCGGGAGAAGTACCCATTTTTTTAAGCACTATTTAAAGTGCCTCCGATTTTCAGCCAGGCAACTGCCTGGCTGTATTCCCGGTCGAGATTCTCTCCGAATAAAATTTTTTTAATAGTCACTATAAAATGAAATTCGTACATTTTATATATTTAACCGAAGGGAGAATTCCCATGACACATTTTAGTCGCTTAATCTGTTTCGGTTTTATTTTTCTTTTTCTGCTCCTGCCATTGCCCTCCCGGGCGCAGTGGAGCAATGACCCCCTTCAGAACCTGGCAATTGCCGATACTACAGGCGAGCAGGTATTGCCTAAAATTGCTCCCACCTCGGATGGCGGTTGTTACATTTCCTGGTTCGACACCCGGAACGGAAATTACAGTGTTTACCTGCAAAGGCTCAACTCTCTGGGTGTTCCTCAGTGGCAGCAAAACGGGTTATTGGTTAGCAACCATCCTCAGCAAAGCTGGATTACTGACTACGATATGACCGTCGATAATAATGACAACGCGATCATTGTTTTCTCCGACATCCGTAATGGTGGCAACAGTAATCTCGACGTGTTTGCTTACAAAATTGCTCCTGACGGCACTTTTTTATGGGGTGCGGACGGAATCGGGCTGTCCGATTCAACCGCAAGCGATTTTGAGCCGTCTCCAAAAGTAACTGCCACCAGCGCCGGAAATGCAGTGGTTGCCTGGTTAAAATCCGGTACGCATGATTTAATTGGTTTGCAAAAAATTTCTGAAGCCGGGAATAAAATGTGGGGAGATTTCGGAATTACCCTGCCGGTAA
>MVCZ01000089.1 GCA_002049825.1 Candidatus Zhuqueibacterota bacterium 4484_188 | reverse complement strand
ACTGCCCTGGAAAATCTGAATATCAACCTAAATAATGATATTCTTTACTGTGAAAACGGAAAATTTCCTTTTCATGGTCAAACAATTATTGATCATAAACCGTATGGCTGGCTTTCCCTGCGGAAAATCCTGGTGAATTCCAGCAACATCGGTACTATGAAATTGATGGAGAAATTGAATAAACGGGTGTTTTACAACTATGTACGGAATTTTGGTTTTGGGATGGTTTCCGGAATCGATTTACCCGGTGAGAGTTCAGGAATTCTTCACAGCTTAAAGAAATTTTCAAAAACCACCCATTACTACATGAGCATCGGTTACGAAGTAGGGGTTACTCCGCTGCAGTTACTCAACGCCTACGCGGCGATTGCTAACGGCGGTAGATTGATGAAACCATTCGTGGTAAAAAGTGTTGTCGATGCCCAAAAGCAAGCGGTCAGGGAGAATTTGCCGGAGGTGATTCGCCAGGTGATTTCGCCGGAAACAGCCGCGGAACTGAATTCCCTGTTGACCGATGTGGTGCGGGAAGGAACCGGGAGAAAAGCCGCCCTGGAGGGAATTGCCATTGCCGGAAAGACCGGCACAGCACAATTATATAATACTAAAACCCGTTCCCACGACAAACGACGTCACCTGGCGTCTTTTGTAGGATATTTTCCGGCGGAAAACCCGCAGTTTGCCCTGTTAGTGATGATTCGCCAGCCGCGCGGTGTGTACTACGGTGGTCAGGTAGCCGCACCCTGTTTCAGGGAAATGGCGCGTCGAATCTGTACCATTGCGCAACTTCAGCCAACCGGGTTCACCCGGAGCGAGCCGGCTGCCCCGCCCGGAAAAAAGCCGTTGCTTCCGGATCTTACCGGTCAGGATTTAGAGTTAGCGAGAAATATTTTTGTCGGAAGGGGGCTGAGTATCGAAGTGCGCGGTGAGGGAAAATTTGTCAGCCGCCAGGAGCTGATTAAGTCAGGCAAAGAAATCGTCGGTGTTCGTTTATTCGTCAGCCCGCATCTTGCGAGGCGCAAACAGGTAATGCCTTCGTTGAGGGGGCTGTCGATTAAGGAATCGCTGAGCGTATTAGCCCACTACAACCTGGTGGCATCGGTAGAGGGACACGGTGTGGTGGTAAAGCAATTTCCCCGTGCCGGAGAAAAAATTGTGCCCAATAAATCGGTCCGGTTGGTCTGCAATCCATCGTGATCTCCAGCCGGCAAACCACAAACTAGAGATTGAAAGAAACCGGACAGAATGGAAACGATTCAGCTTGACACATTTCTCCGCCAATCCCAAACCGTGCGGAAAGCGGAACTGCAGGGAAAAGACCTGGGTGTTCATGGGATTTCCATCGACACGCGAACTCTGATGCCCGACGATTTATTTGTGGCAATTCGCGGCGAGCGATTTGACGGGCACGATTTTGTTCCGGATGCGCTGCAAAAGGGCGCCTGTGCAGTGGTGGTGGAAAAAACGTTTGCTGCAAGTGTACCCGGTGGTGCGGTTAAAATTGAAGTCAGCGATACCACAGATTTTCTAATGGAACTAGCCGGGTGGTACCGGGCGAAGGAACTATTAGCTTCGGTTTTGAGCACCCGTTTCCGTACCGAGAAAACCGAGCAAAACAAAAACAATTTCATCGGTGTGCCGTTGACCCTTTTTCAATTAAACGAAAACAGCGAAGTAGCGGTGGTGGAGCTGGGCACCAATCATCCCGGCGAGATTGCCCGGTTGAGCGGAATCGTCACCCCGACTCATGCGCTGGTCACCAATATCGGCAGCGGTCATATCGGTTTTTTCGGGTCGAAAGAGGCGATTTTCCGGGAAAAGAAAGCGTTGCCGGATGCGGTGGTCGGCGGCGGAACGGTTTATTTGAACGACGAAGACCCCCTGCTGAAAAATTACCACCGGGAGGGTGTGAAGATAAAAAGAATCGGTGTGTCCGGGAAATGTGACTACCGTGCCCGCCTGCTGGGAACTGACGAGCTGGGGCGGGTGCGATTCCAAATAAACAAGGGAGCGGAAATCCGGTTGCAAATTCCGGGCAGACACCAGTTTCTCAACGGAGTGCAGGCAGCTGCCATTGGACTGGATTTCGGACTTTCCCAGGAAGAAGTAAAACAGGGAATCGAAGCGGTTCAGCCGGTGGATAAACGGATGCAAGTGCTCAAATCCGGCGGTATTTTATACATCAACGATGCCTACAACGCTAATCCGGAATCGCTCAGGGCAGCCATCGATTTCCTGGTGCAATTCCCCGTTCAGCCGGGAAAGAAAAGATTTCTGGTGGTAGGCGACATGCTTGAGTTAGGAGAACAGAGCCAACATTTACACCGTGAAATCGGTCAATATTTAGCTGACAAACCGATTGATTTTGTGTTCTGTTACGGCGAACAGGCAAGACTCATTTGTCAGACATTGTCGGCAGCGGGAAAATCAGATAATTACCAGTGGTTCGGCGAACACAAGTCTGTAGCCGGGGCAATCCGGGAGCAGGCGGCGCCGGGCGATGTGGTGCTAATCAAAGGATCGCGGGGGATGGCAATGGAAAACGTACTGCATTATTTAGGAATCGGAGAATAGCCATGCTGGCAGATTTCTTATATCAGTTTAAAAACATTTTCTTTGGATTCAACTTGTTTCGTTACATCACCGTTCGGGCGGCATTTGCAGCAATCACCGCCCTGTTGTTCAGTCTGTTCATCGGTCCCAAAATTATCCGGTTGCTGCAGCGCCACCAGATTGGCGAAGAAATCAGAACCGACGGCCCGCAAACCCATTTGAAGAAAGCCGGTACGCCCACTATGGGCGGCATCATCATTCTTGCCGGGGTGATCATCGGCGTGCTGCTGTGGGCAAGAATTACCAATTTTTACATTCAACTGATTTTCATTTCCACGTTGTGGATGGGTGCGGTGGGTTTCCTGGACGATTACCTGAAGGCGGTGAAGAAAATAAAGAAAGGTCTGGTAGGGCGCTATAAATTAGTCGGGCAAATTACCCTGGGACTGCTCATCGGCAGTCTGATTTACTTTAACCCGTATTTTAATCTGCAGGGAATCAACTCAAATACCAGTGTGCCCTTTTTTAAGAACCTGGAAATCGATTTTGGCATTTTTTACATCTTTGTGGTAATGCTGGTAATCACCGGCACTTCCAATGCGATCAACCTTACCGACGGGCTGGATGGTTTGGCGACCGGTCTTTTCGCTATCACCGCACTGGCTTTTGCCGGGGTGAGTTACGTTACCGGAAATGTGAAAATAAGCGACTATCTGAATATCATTTACCTGCCGGGCAGCGGGGAACTCACTGTTTATTGTCTGGCAATGTTTGGGGCAGCGATGGGTTTCCTGTGGTACAACGCCTATCCTGCCCAGGTTTTTATGGGCGACACCGGCGCGCTGGCGTTGGGCAGCACTCTGGGTACCCTTGCGGTACTGGTGAAAAAAGAAATTCTGCTGGTGCTAATTGGCGGCGTGTTTGTCGCCGAGGCGCTTTCGGTAATCATTCAGACCAGCTATTTTAAATTTACCAGGCGAAAATACGGCGAAGGTCGGCGGGTGTTTAAAATGGCGCCGCTGCACCATCACTTTGAACTGAAAGGCTGGCACGAAGCAAAAGTGGTTACCCGGCTCTGGATTATCGGAATCCTGCTGGCGCTGTTCAGCCTGACTACATTTAAAATCCGGTAGCGACCCAATATGTGCGCTATCCGTTAGGCGGCACTACTTTGCGGAAACGAGCAATGATTTTCCCTTGTCCGGAGACATTGGAAACGTAATAGAAATTGTAAAGGAATAAATCTGTGAACGAAAATCAGGTAGATCGGTGGATTTTTTACATTGTGCTGGGACTAATGGCAATCGGGATTATTATGGTTTACAGTGCCAGCGCTTTTTATGCCGATAAATTCCGCCACGACCATTTGTATTATCTCAAACGCCAGTTCCTATGGGTTTTTCTGGGTTCGCTGAGTATGATTATCGCTTATCGTTTCCCTTACGAAAAACTGAGGTCCCGGACCGGCGTCTTTATCGTTATTAGTATCGTACTGCTGGTGTACAGCCTGGTTACCAAAGGCGGACGCTGGATTCACACCGGAATCATTAACATCCAGGTCGGCGATATTGCCCGGTTGTCACTGATTCTGTTTTTAGCGGATTCCCTGAGTCGGAAGAAACAGTATTTGCATGAATTCGGTAACGGTTTTGTGCCACATATAACCTATGTTCTGCTTCTCGCCGGTCTGATCGTTGCGCAACCCGATTTTAGTTCCGCCGCCATGCTGGTGATCATCGGACTGACAATTATGTTTATTTCGCCAATTCCGTTAAGATATTTTTTCTACAGCTTTCTGGTAGTGGTTTCTTTAGGTGCGCTGGTGGTCAAGTTATCGGTTTACAAATCCGATCGTATTGCGGCATTCCTGTATCCGGAGCAAGATGTTTTGGGCAAAGGCTATCAAATTATTCAGTCGTTGATCAGCCTGGGCGCGGGGGGCATTACCGGTGTCGGTTACGCGGAGAGCAGCCAGAAGATGTTTTTTTTGCCGGAAGCCCACACCGATTTTATTTTTTCCATTATCGGGGAAGAATGGGGATTTGTGGGCGCTGCGGTGGTGGTGATGCTCTTTTTCATCCTGTTGTGGCGGGGTATTTCGCTTACCAACCGCGCACCCGATACATTCAGCCAATACCTGGCATTCGGGTTAACTTTGAATCTGTTGGCGTACGCGCTGGTGAACATGATGGTTGCCGCTCATTTGCTGCCGCCCACCGGCTTGCCTTTACCGTTTGTCAGTTACGGCGGCAGTTCGATGATTATATCCAGCATTTCGGTAGGGTTGCTTTTGAACATTTCCAAAAACACTTATTCACAGGTAAAGAGGAGTCATCGGCGTTTCAGCAACCGGGCGCAGCAGAATTGGCAGCAACGAAAATTGAAATACGTGCAATGAAAACCGCTACCGGAAAAATCGTCTTCGCCGGTGGCGGAACCGGCGGGCATATTTATCCCGCACTGGCGATTATTGAAGCATTACAACAGAAAGGAGATTTCCAGATTTTGTATGTCGGTGGTTACCAGGGAATGGAAAACAACATAATTCCGCAGCGGGACATTCCGTATCGCAAAATTACCGTTTCGGGATTTCAGCGCTATTTTACGCTCAGAAATTTCCTGTTCCCGTTTAAGTTGATAGCGGCGCTGTGGCAGAGTTGGCGGCTGCTGCGTTCGTTCAAACCGTCGGTAGTAGTGGGAACCGGCGGGTATGTGAGCGGTCCGGTAGTTTACCTGGCGGCAAAAATGGGAATTCCTACCCTGATTGACGAGCAGGACAGCTACCCCACTGGGGATTTGACCCGAAAAAGCCGGCGCTGTTTGTGTTCGGCGGCAGCCAGGGCGCGCGTTCGCTCAACCAAGCGGTTGCCCGGCTCGCCGAAGAGTGGATTAAAAAATATGCGCTTCAAATACTCTGGCAAACCGGCAGGGCGAATTTACAGGAGGTGCAGGCGCTTCCGGTGGCAAAAAATCCCCTCGTTCGGGTAGTGTCATATATTGAAGAAATGGCGCTGGCGTATTCGGCAGCCGACCTGATTATCAGTCGTGCCGGGGCAATTACCATCGCCGAATTGTCTTTTGCTATGAAGCCCTGCATTTTTGTGCCCTATCCCTGGGCGGCGGCAAATCACCAGGAACACAATGCCAATCTCATCCGGGATGCCGGGGCGGCGTTAGTGGTAAAAGATGATGAAAAATTGACCGCCGGGCTGAAAACCGCGGTTGCGTCGCTGCTTTCGGACCCGCAGCGGGCAAGGCAGATGGGCGAGAGGTGGCGCAAATTTCAGCATCCCGACGCGGCGGAGAAAATTGCCGATAAAATAATGCACCTTGCTGCGCAGCAATTTTCCGGGGCAGGTGCGGTTTAAATAGATAATTTGGTTTACAAAAGAAAATAGTCAAAGAGAAACAGCGGAAATTCCGATGGAGAAAAAGCAAAGCTACCAAAACCCCTACCACCGCCAGTACCGGATGGTCAATCGGGACAAAAAGGAAAAACCGCCTTTTCCCTCTCCGCAATTTCTGCTGGCGGTTTTTGTGCTTGCTATTATCGGAATCGGGTTTTACAAATTTGCGGATTATATGATTACCAAAAGTCCCATGTTCCGGCTCAGGCAAATCCGCGTGAGCAACAATCACTACCTGCCGGAAGCGCAGATTCTCAGGAGTTCGGGCGTGGCACCGGGCACACCGCTGTTCCGCATCCCGGTCGATTCGGTTGCCATGCGATTATTGCAAAACCCCTACCTGGAAGGCGTCAGTGTCAGCCGCTCGCTGCCCTCGACCCTGCTCATTTCCGTGCAGGAGCGCGTGCCGGTTGCCTACCTGATTGACCGGCGGGTGTACATGGTGGACCATAGCGGCAAAATTTTAATTAAAAAACCGGCAATGCAGCTTAAGAATTTACCGCTGATTACCGGGCTGTCGGTTAAGGAATTGCTGAAAAATCGTACGCCGCTTTTGGATGCGTTGGACCTTTTGAAAAAAATTAACGAAGTGGATCACACCCTTTTAACGCTGATTTCCGAAGTGCACATTGATCACAATAGCAATCCCTGCCTGTTCCTGGTGCGGGGAGGCGCGCGGGTGGAATTTAAGAAAAATACCATTTATAAAAATATCTACCTGTTGAGCGAGTTGTTCAAAAATGCTGCTTTACTGAATCAATTGGAGCAGATAAAGAAAATCGATCTTAAGTTTTCTGATCGGGTTGTTATCAGTAAAAAAAGTTAGGAACAAAGGATGGAAACAAAAATATTAACCGGTTTGGACATTGGAACCACTAAGGTGTGCGCGGTGATCGTGAAAGAAGATCTGGACGGGCGGCTGAACGTGGTGGGCATTGGCAGTGCGCCTTCTCACGGGCTGCGCAAGGGGGTGGTGGTGAATATCGATCAAACGGTGCAGTCCATTCGCCAGGCGGTCAGCGAAGCCGAAACGATTGCCGGTGTCAAGGTGAACAGCATGTATGTGGGCATCGCCGGCGATCATATTCGCAGCCTGAACAGCAAGGGCGTGGTAGGTGTTGCCCGGGACGACCACGAAATAACCGAGGCGGACGTGGAACGGGCAGTGAACGCCGCCAAAGCCCTGGCGCTGCCTTTTGACCGTGAAATAATCCACGTCATTCCGCAGGAGTTTATTGTGGACGAGCAAAACGGCATCCGCGACCCGGTGGGATTGTCCGGCGTGCGCCTGGAGGTGGAAGTGCACGTGGTAACTGCGGCGGTAACTTCCGCGCAGAATATTGTCAAGAGCGTAGAGCGCGCCGGCTACGAAGTGGAGGAAATTGTGCTGGAACCGCTGGCAAGCAGCCTGGCGGTGCTGGACGAGGACGAGCGGAATTTAGGCGTAGCGCTGGTCGATTTTGGCGGCGGCACCACCGACATCGCTATTTTCTTCGAAGGGCATATCAGGCACACGTCGGTGGTGGCATTGGGCGGGCAGCACGTTACCAACGATATTGCTATCGGTTTGCGCACCCCGCCGGAGCAGGCGGAACATATTAAAATCGATCACGGCTGCGCAATGTCTGCCATGATCAGCAAAAACGAAACCCTGACTGTGCCCGGGGTTGGCGGCAGAGCGCCTCGGGTCATCTCGCGCTCGGTGCTGATCGACATTATTCAACCCCGGATGGAAGAAATCATCAGCCTGACCTACCAGGAAATGCAGAAATCGGATTTGATGAGCCTGATGGCAGCCGGGGCAGTGATTACCGGTGGTGCAGCCATCCTGCCCGGAACGGTAGAGCTTGCCGAACGGCTCTGGCGTTTACCGGTTAAATTAGGCGCGCCAAAATACCTGGGCGGCTTGACCGATTCGGTGCGCAGCCCTATTTACGCCACCGCGGTCGGTCTGACCCTCTATGCGCATCAGTATTATAATGAAAAAATGTTTCGCAAAGGCGGACGCAACAACCTGTGGGAAGATGTGCACGACAGCATTTCCCGCTTCTTTAAGAAATTCTTCTGACACTGAAAATAAGCTGGGAATTGGCTATCGGCTATTAGCTCTTAGCCGTTAACATTTTGTAAAAAAGGTAATGGTAAATGAGAAATTTCAGAACGCTCAACATTTGGAAAGAAGGTATTCTACTTGTTAAAAAGATTTATCAATTATCCGAATCACTGCCACCTGAAGAAAAATTCGGACTGAGAAGTCAAATCTGTCGCTCGTCCATATCAATACCTTCAAATATTGCCGAAGGCTGCAGCCGAAGTAGTCAACCAGACTTTAAGCGGTTTTTGGAAATCGCCCTTGGTTCATCATTTGAATTAGAGACACAATTATATATTGCCGGTGAACTGTCTTTTATTTCAAAAAAAGAAGTAAAGATGATTATTGAAAACATAGATAAAGAACAAAAGATGATCAACAATCTTATCCAAAAGCTAAAAGCCAATAGCCAATAGCCAAAAAGTGGAAATTTAATAATTATGAAAATAAAAACATAAAGAACCGAGGAGGTAAACATGGATATTTATCTGGAAGAAAACAACGGAAATGATGAGAATGTGGCGGTGAAGCACCGGAAAAGCAACCTCATTCGTCCGTTAAGCGAGTCGTCGGCGAGCATTGTGTTTGACGAGAGTTTCGAGAAGGGCGCGGAAATGAAAGTGGTAGGCGTGGGCGGCGCCGGGGGAAATGCGATTAACACCATGATGGATGCTACCCTGCAGGGGGTGGATTTTATTGCCATCAACACCGATGCCCAGGCGTTGGAGAACAACCAGGCACAACTGCGTATCCAGATTGGCAAAAAACTGACCCAGGGGTTGGGTGCCGGCGCCAATCCGGAAATCGGGCGCCGGGCAATTGAGGAAGAGCGCGACGAGGTGAAAGCCGCCCTGGAGGGCGCCGACATGATTTTTGTGACCGCCGGCATGGGTGGCGGTACCGGCACCGGGGCGGCGCCGGTGGTTGCCGAAATTGCCAAAGAAATCGGTGCACTCACCGTGGGGATTGTGACCAAACCTTTTCAGTTTGAAGGGATGAAACGCATGCGGCGCGCTGAGGAGGGAATCGAGGAATTGCGCAAAAGCGTGGACACCCTGATCGTGATTCCCAACCAGCGGTTGTTCGCCGTGGTGGATAAGTCCACCCCGCTGTTAGATGCGTTCAAGGTAGCAGACCAGGTGTTGCTGCACGCCACCAAGGGGATTTCGGATTTGATTGCCATCCCCGGCTTGATTAACCTGGATTTTGCCGATGTGCGCACGGTAATGGCGGAAATGGGCGAAGCGCTGATGGGAACCGGAATTGCCCAGGGCGAAGGCAAAGCGGTGCAGGCGGCGCAGCAGGCAATCAGCAGTCCGCTTTTGGAAGGTGTGTCCATCCGCGGCGCGCAGGGTGTGTTAGTGAATATTACCGGCAGCCCGAAAATGACCCTGCACGAAATCAGCGAAGCCACTTCGATTATTTACGAAGAAGCCGGGGACAAAGCCAATATTATTTTCGGCGCAGTGATTGACCCGGACCTGGATGATTCCATTTTTGTCACGGTAATTGCCACCGGATTCGATACCGAAAGCCGGGCGGGGCTGCCTCCCCGGCAGGAAACCGAAACGGACAAAAAATACCTGGATTTGCCGACTTATTTACGGGAGAAAGATAAACCGAGAACCAAGCCAA
>MVCZ01000088.1 GCA_002049825.1 Candidatus Zhuqueibacterota bacterium 4484_188 | reverse complement strand
AAAATACTGTTTCTGAAAAACGCATGCCAACCGCCGGAAGCGCCCCACCCTGCCGGCTGTTTCCCTTTTAATTAAAGTGAGAGAAAATAGCGCAACATGATAAAATTTATTAATTGACCTCTTGATTGCCGGAATCCCCGTAATTGACCTCTTGATTGCCGGAATCCCCGAACAGCGGGTAGGAAGGCAATTTAAGTTAATGATTGTAGCAAAACGGGTACTTGTTTGAAACCCGTGGAAAGAATGATTCAACAGACGTAACTAAGGAGAAGAAGATGGAAAAAATGCCGAAAGTTGAAGTTGCCCCTGCAGAAGGCAAACTGGGAATAACCTTGCACGCCCTATCGGTTCGTTAACCCAGATGGGTACAATTCGACTTGGCAAGCGCACCGAGAAACGGGTGCCGATGATTAAAGAATTTGTCCCGTTGGCAGAATTGGATGACCTGGTATTTGGCGGCTGGGATATTTTTGAAGACAATGCCTACCAGGCGTCATTGAAAGCCGGCGTGTTGAAGAAAGGGTTACTGGATCAAATCCAGCCCGAACTGGAAGCCATCAAGCCCATGCGCGGTGTTTTCAGCCGCGACTATGTGAAACTGTTAGACGGGAAATATATTAAGTCGGCTAAAACCAAATGGGATTACGCCCGGATGCTGATGGACGACATGACCGCCTTCAAAGAAAACAACCGGCTCGACCGGGTGGTGGCGGTATGGACCGGCAGCACAGAGGTGTTTCTGAAAAAGGAAGAAGTTCACCAGAGCCTGGATGCTTTCGAAAAAGGGCTGAAAGAGAATCATCCTGCCATTGCTCCCAGCATGATTTACGCTTATGCCGCGCTGAAATTAGGTATTCCTTACGCTAACGGTGCTCCCAATCTCAGCACCGATTTCCCGGCAATGTTTGAGCTGGCTAAAGAAACCAGTACGCCGATTTCGGGCAAAGATTTTAAAACCGGGCAAACACTGATGAAAACCATTCTGGCGCCCGGTCTCAAAGCCCGGCTGTTAGGTTTGAACGGCTGGTTTTCCACCAACATTTTAGGAAACCGCGACGGCGAAGTGCTGGACGATCCGGGTTCCTTTAAAACCAAAGAAGAAAGTAAACTCTCGGTGCTGGATCAGATTCTGCAACCGGAAGTGTACCCCGAGCTTTACAGCAATTACTACCACAAGGTTCGCATCAATTATTACCCGCCGCGCGGCGACAACAAAGAAGGCTGGGACAACCTGGATATTTTCGGATGGCTTGGTTACCCCATGCAAATCAAGGTGGATTTCCTTTGCCGGGACAGTATTTTGGCGGCGCCCATTGTTTTGGACCTGGCACTGTTTATGGATTTAGCCCGCCGGGCAAATTTTACCGGTATCCAGGAATGGCTCTCCTTCTACTATAAAAGCCCGATGCATCTGCCGGAGCTTTATCCCGAGCACGATCTTTTCATTCAATTGATGAAATTGAAAAACACATTGCGCTACATTATGGGCGAGGAGCAGATTACCCATCTGGGCGCAGATTATTACGAATATTACCGGTAATATCTGTCAGGGGAGAATCCACCCGGTGGTTTTTCCCCTTTTTGCCTTTCCGGCTCATCCGGCTTCATTCTTTTAGATTTGTCATTCTTACTTGAATTATTCTTTAAAAATTTGTTTCGATCAAATGAAAAAAGTGCACCGGGAAACCAGCTTTTTTGGACAGGAAAACTAACCGGGGTGAAAACGGCATTTCAACAAACGCCGGAACAGACATAATGAATCAAAGGTAGTGGCAAAACATAACCGGGCAATTTAACAAACAGGTGCTCATGACCGAACCCCAACCCCAATCTCCGTTAAGGGAAATTCTGAAAACATCCGTTCCGGCGGTAATCGATTTGTCGTCGCAAACCATTACCTGGTTGATCGAGGCGATTTTTATCGGGCATCTCTCGGCTGCAGCTCTGGCGGGGGTTGGTATCTCGTTGCAAATTGTTCTGCTGACCTTCGCGGTGGTGCTCACATTTGTTATGGGGTCTTCCATCATCATTTTGCGCTACCTGGGTGCCAAGGACAGTTGGAATGCCAATCATGTGCTGGCGCAGGCGCTGATGATGGGCACCATCATGTCGGTTTTTATCGGCTTAATCTGGTACTTTGCCGGCACCCAAATCATGCTGCTCATCCGGGAAGAAGCACCGGTCGCCCGGCATTTCGGTGTCCAGTGGCTGCAAACCGTTTCTTATTTTGCACCGATTTTTATCGTCAATTTTATTGCATTGGGTATTCTGCGGATGGCTGGTGACACCATGGTAACCATGCGAATCAGTATTATCACTAATGCAATTCACCTGCTGCTGTTACCGCTGCTGGTTTTTGGCTATTTTGGTTTCCCGCGGCTCGAAGCGGTGGGCGCGGCTTTGTCTATCGGAATTGCCCACACCATTGGGTTTACTTTTACTTTCTACTATTTGCGCAGCCGCAAATGCTCGCTGTTTTTGTCTTTCCGGGAATACACCACTCCCAACTTCAAAACATTTAAACAGCTTTTTAAATTAGGTGTTCCCACTACGGTTGAGCAACTGGTCTGGGCGTTCGGGCAATTGGTACTGAGTTCTTTTGCCGCGCAAATGGGAATTGTGCCTTTGGCGGTGCACCAGGTTTTTCTGCGAATCCAATCGGTGCTTTCCATGGCGTTCCAGGGATTTGGTCTTGCCAGCATGACACTGGTCGGGAAAAACCTGGGTGCGGAAAAAGAAAAACGAGCAATGCAAACCGGGCGAATCGCGGGACGAATTGCCTTGATTGCTTCGCTGTTCGTGGCAACGCTTATCTTTATTTTTCACCGAATCATCCTGGTGGCATTTACCTCGGACCCGGAAGTAGTCGCTTTTGGCAGCCGGATAATTTTGGTGCTGGCAATTGTGCAAATTCCCAAGGCGCTGAACATCGTCTTTTCCGGGAACCTGCGCGGTGGTGCCGACCTTGCCTGGCTGATGTGGCTGGCTATTTTCAGCGTGATTCTCTTCGAAAGTTTTGGCGCTTACTTTTTATCCTTCATTTTAGGCGCCGGCTTTGTTGGGCTGTGGATCATCCAGGCGGTGGACGAAAGCATCCGGTTTACGCTCAACTACTTCCGTTTCCGCGGAAAAAAGTGGAAAATTATCGAAACTCATCTCAATTAGGGGTGGTTTTTTTAATAGTATCGGGAAGAGCCGGGAGCAGAATCAAAAAAAAAGACAAATAACCTTGAACAATGGTTAGAAAATAAAAGTAAGCAATGACCAAAAATTACCAGAGATTTATCAGTTTCGAGGGTATCGATTACTCCGGTAAATCGACCCAGGTAAAAATGTTGGTTAAGCGATTGCAGCGGCTCGGGGTCGAGCCGGTTGTACTGCGCGAACCTGGCGGTACCCGCATTTCAGAACGGATTCGGGATATTCTGCTCGATACCGCCTACTTCGAGATGCACGAAAAATGCGAGATTCTGCTTTATGAAGCTGCCCGTGCCCAATTGGTTCACCAGAAAATTATTCCGCTGCTGGAATCGGGCAGGTTCGTTATTGCCGACCGTTTTTTCGATTCGAGTAGCGCCTACCAGGGATTTGGCCGGGGGCTGACCCTGGATGAAGTCAAACAGCTCAATCGTTTTGCTACGTCGGCGCTGAAACCCTACCGCACTTTCTTCATTGATATTTCTCCGCAGGAAGCGCAACGCCGGCAGGTTGCCAACAATCGCACCCGCGACCGGCTGGAGAGCGCCGGTATAGAGTTTTTTACCAAGATTCGCCAGGGTTTCCTAACGCTGTGCGAAGAAGAACCCGGGCGTTTTATCAAAATCAACGGGGAAGGAACACCGGCGGAAGTGGCAGAAAAGGTTTGGGCGAAGATAGTGAAAATATGGGAGCTTCACTTCAACTTTGACGCCGCAAAATAATTGCTTTTCCACGGGGGAATCTTTTTTAACGGTGGGAAGTAGATTCCCGCCTGCGCAGGAATGACAGATTGGGTTCATCTTTTTTTTCGAGTGCGAATTGTTTAGATCAACTGTAACAAGACAGTTGTAGCTGGTGTTTCTTCGGGTTCAGCCGGAACTCTGAACAGTGAACTTTTTAATTTCCGAAAAACATCACCTTTGGATAAAAAGAATATTTTCCGTACATTAATAGCTCTGAAAAACGGGGTTTATTCAGGGTCATGAATTTTTCCGGCATGAATCTCTTTGAAAAAAAATTTTTATGGAACGAAACCCGCCGTTTCATCGATTAAATGAAGTAAGAAAATGAGTAAAGATAAATTGTTGCAAATTAGTTTAGAAACATAAAGAATGAAAAAAAACACCTGGGTCTTTTACTTTTTTATTATTCTTTTTACGGCCTTGCTTTCAATCAATTTAGTCTGGCGTTTTACGCCGGTGAAAGCCGAGATACGGGATTCGCTGCATAAAAAGCTCAATCCCTACCTGGGCGGATCGTTCAAGTTGGAAGATTTTTCACTCGGCTTCGGCTACATCTCTTTCCACAACATTTCCATTGGTCAAAAAGAAAAGAATTACTCGCTGCAAATCGATGAAGTTTTGATCCGCTGCAGGTAATCGAGAGTATTACATTTCGCAATCCTCGGCTTATTCTGCGCACCCGGAAAAAAAGCGTGCATCAAAAAAGCGGGCGGGATTCGCTGGACATCACCCCGTTTGTTTCCGGTTTTCGCAAACTGAACGATATCGACCGTATTTTTATTCGGAGTGGCAACATTCTGTGGGAGCGGGTTCCCGATTCACTCACCAAAATCATGACTTCGCTGGACGGGGTGTTGTTCATTAACCCGGATTCTGCCGCAAAGCTCAATCTCACCGGACGTATTTTTGATGCGCCAAACCGGGGTGTCAGTCTTGTCGGAAGAATTGATTTCAGAAAACAATCCTGGGATGCCACTGCCAAATTGGATGAATCCCGGTTAGTACATGGGCTCCCCTTTCTGAACGGACCAAGCTTCTCGGTGCTCGATGCCTACGCCAGCGGCAAGTTAAAGATAAAATCTGGACTTTTAAGGATATTCGCACCCATGCTATCGGCATGGATCACCAGGGCACCGGTGAAATCGATTTTAACAAAATGAAAATGTGGCTGAATCTGCACAGCTACAAGCATTTTCCCGGCGAACTGTTCCCGATTATCGACCGGTTGAACGATACCCGGATGGACTATTATTCCACGATGAGCGGCGACTTTGAGACCCTGACCTTTACCGGGAAGGTAAGCAGTTTTTTTGTGCATGGTTCCGACACGCTGTTTCACACTACCGCTTATTACAAGCTGGTGGACGACTTCATAACTGTGAATGCCAACAACGCCACGTCAGATGACTTTCGCTTGTACGCCCAGGCTTCAAAATTGTGGGACGATCCCACATTCGATATCCTGGAAGTAAAAAATGTCCCGATCGATTCTTTGAGCGGAAATGCAGCGGTTCGCTGGCTGAGCAGGAATTTCCGAACCGATTTTTTCCTTTCCGGACCGCTGAATTTTCCCAGCGCAAAATTAAACATGGTAAATCGGCAATCCGAAGACGTTGTGTTCGCTCTCTCCGGCAATGTGGTAAACCTGCTGGAGCCCAATCTGAAATTTAACGGCAGATTCAGGCTCCTGTTTCAGCCGATGGAGGTAAGCGGGCGATTTTTATTGAAAGAAACCGCAAACCGGGTAAACCTGCAACTGATTGCCCCGGATGTTGCCGAAGGTCGGCTTTCTATTGGTTTACAGAACGATTCTTCGTTTATTGGGAATTTTCAGCTTAAAAAAACTGCGCTGAACCGCTACCTGGGAAGGTTCCCCGGATTGCAGCAGGCGATAAGCGAGGGCTTTATCTGGGGCGAAGCGCAGTTTTCGGGTACAACCAACCAGCCAAAAATCGATTTCAATTTCCGGGGCGACCGGTTTATCATCAACGAAAACGGTTACTATTCCGCCCTGTTGCGCGGGGTGTACCGCAAAACCGGGCTGACGCTGAAGGAAGCGCGAATCGATCATAATGAACGACCCATTTTTAACGCCCATTTCAATTTAAATATGCAGAACAACCAATGTGAAGGGCGTTTCCAGGGTGAAAGAATAGAAAGCAATTTTTTGGCTTCAACTATATTCAACGACTCAAAACTTATTCGGGGGGATTCGCGCTACGACATCAGCATTCGCGGTCTGTTCGAGCGACCGGAAATCTGGGGATTGGTCATCATGCACGACGGCGTGTTGTTCGATCAAGCCTTTCGAAATTTAACCATCAATTTCCGGGATTCTATTCCTGCTACTGCGACACTATTTCAAATCGATAAGCATATTTTCAATATACTCAATTTTATTTACGTGGACAAAAAGGGCTACACAGTGGAAGCAAAGGGCACATTTGCGGTCGATCCCGGCGCTGCCAATGATCTGCGGATCAATGTGAAAGGAAATATTCTATCGGAAGTTCCGCTGATCATCGAATATTTCCGTAACCCGAACTGCGTTGGCGAACTGAGCATGCATGTAACCGGAACCCGGGAGAACCCCCGGTTGAACGCCGGACGCCTGATTATTTATAACGGTTCTTTAGAGTTTGAATCGGTTATTCCCAAATTAACCGATATTCGTGCCGATGTGGAACTAAAGGAAGGTGAACGGTTTGTGCGGATTCACACCCTGGAAGGTAAGTTGGAAAACCGGTGGGTGCGAATCGGTAACCTGCCCGCATCGGCAATCAAAACGGTTAAACTACAACCCTGGAATTTCCGCGACATCGGGTTAAATTTCGGTGTGCTGACCCTTGAAACCGATCCCAAGGGCATTCCGCTATCCATACCCGGTTTGATGAATCCGGGAGATATCGGTTACTTTGCCACCGATGGAATGCAGCCGGGCGAAAAGTTCTATTTTGCCGGTCCCATCGATTTACCGCACGTGCGCGGAAAAGGAACCATTTACGAAAGCCGGGTGACCTTTCCGTTCCTGATTACCGAGGAAACAGACACGCTGGAAGAGTCGGTGGTAATGGATTTTCTGATGAACATCGATTGGGACGTGCAGGTAGTAGCAGGGCTTAGTAACCGATATTTTGTCGATATTCCGGCTGTTATCGGGGAAGTTTATATGGACCTGAGCATCGACGAAGTTTCCCAGGGGCTGCACTTTACCGGCAGGTTGATTGACGAGAGTTTCCGGGTGGAAGGCGAAGTGGAATCGACCCGGGGAAGGGTAGAATACCTGGATGTGAATTTCCGGGTGGAAAAATTCGGCGCTATTTTTAACCGGTTCGAGTTGTACCCGGAAGTGTACGGTCGAGCCTGGACTACCGTGCGCGATTCCACCAATTTCCCCAAGGATATTTACCTGGTGCTTTATGCGGTAGACCCGGAGACCAAGCAGGAAGTTTCGCGCGGGCGCTGGGAAGACTTTCGGTTCAAGTTAGTGTCCAGCGACCCGACTATCGGCGAAACCCAGGAGAATGTGCTTTCGTACCTGGGATATTCCATAGACAATCTTTCCAAAAAAGCGGGTAATGTGGGGCTTACCCTGACTGAAAATTATTTGATTCGTCCGCTGGTCCGACCGTTAGAACGGACGCTGGAACGAAGCTTGAAACTTGACTACGTACGGCTGCAATCCAGCATCACTTCCAACCTGTTTTATTACGGTTTTCAAAACCGGTTCAAGTTTTTGGAGAACCCGAATTATTATCGAAACCCGCTGAACAATAATTTCGATCCTGCGTTACTATTACTACAAAGTTCGGAGGTCACCCTGGGAAAGTACCTGCTCAGGGATATTTATTTAACCTACTCCGGACAATTGGTTTCGGTTTACGACGAATCGAAATTAGGATTAAATCATAAATTCGGTCTGGAATATCGATTGTTGCGAAACACACTGTTAGAGTTTGAATATGATAAATTCCAATTTAACCCGGAATACTACAGCCGCAGAGCATTGCAGGACTGGCGGATTCGATTGCGACACTCATTTAATTTCTGATTGCAAAAGGTTTCACGTTGGTTTAATTTTTAGGGTTTTCTAAAGATGATATTTAAAAATAAAGATTTAAATATGAATCGTTTTCTGTTTCTCTTCTTTCTGATTGTGCTGTTTTTGGCAAACGGGTATTCCCAACCGCGCAAAATTACCATTCACTCGGTGAAAATCGAAGGCAACATAAAAGCCGACACATCTATTATCCACCTCAATTCCGGCCTCAGTAAAGGCAAGCAGGTCTCCCAGGATGATATTCAAAAGGCGGTTAAAAACCTGTGGGCGCTCAAGCTGTTCTCGGATATTAAAATTTGACAAAGAAATCAATTTTTACAGGGGAATGGTGCTAACGCCGTTTCGCATGTATAAAGCCCGGCGAAATTTGCTGAAAAAGTATCGCGAAGAAGGCTATCTTTTAGCCGAGGTCAACATCGATACGGTTTACAGCGACAAGAGCCAGGTGATCGCAACGCTGAAAATCAACGAAGGTAAAAAAGTCCAGGTGAAGAAAATTCGTGTGCTGGGCACACATTTCCTGACCGAAAAAGAATTGAAAAAACAGTTCAAGGGAATAAAAGAAGACCGCTGGTGGCGCGGTGCCGATTTTAACGAGAAGAAATACAAAAAAGATTTGGAAAACATTTTAACTTACTGCCGCAAAAA
>MVCZ01000087.1 GCA_002049825.1 Candidatus Zhuqueibacterota bacterium 4484_188 | reverse complement strand
TAATCCTCAATACTGTTACTCTCAGGAAAATTATATAAAATTAAACCGTTGTTTAACAATGTTACACTATCCCGGCAAATTCGGTTCTTATAATTTGAACGGAATCTATACTTTTTGGTATAAATAAAATTTCGCAAAGGCAACTATGCTAAATATAGAACCAAACAATTTCTTTTTTCTCGATAAAATATTACCCGTTTTTTATTTGTTAGCGATTCTCATATTAACGGTTTTTAAATTTTTTGCTCATCGATTGAACAGTCCTTTTCCAAGGCAAAAAAACATTGATGTAATTACTTGCGATATAATAAATTTTTTATGCTTGCAATTGTTCTGCACTTGCCCACAAACTTCCTTCCTCTTGGCAAGAGAGGGGAGCAAAGGGGGAGAGTTTGAAAACGCGCGAGAAACTGATCATAAAGGAAATGCTGCTGCATCGGTTAAAGAAACAAACTTTAAATCCACATGCAGCAAAGGGGGACCATAGAGACAAACCAGCAACCTCTCTTCACTTACATGTTCCCCGGTAAATGATTCCAGTAACGGTCCTATACGCTTCGCGATTTCTTTTCTATCTTTCAGAACATCCTGATATTTCTCCGAATCCACTAAAACAACTAAATCCAGGTCACTGAATTCATCCATTTTGTTTGAAATAAATGAACCGCCGGCTGCAATGCCAAGTATTCTTTAGTCGTTTTTTAACTTCTCTACGGAAGAAGTCAGAAATTCATGATGGATCGGGGGAATATCCGGGAAGTATTTTTTTTGCTGATGAGGACCTCTCCTGAGTTTCAATGGGCCACCCATGTTCTTCAGGTGTAAAATACCGGCCGGGTAAATAAGCCCGACCGATATTTTTGTGAACAATTTTCTCGAAGCCTTTCGCTTCTTGTGTTTGGCAAACAATCAAAATAATAATCACAAATTATTCAATAGCCACTGATTATCACTGATTAACACTGATTAAAAAAAATAAATTATGAATCAGGGCATCAGCCACCCGAACGGTTTAAAAAACAAAAGTCGGAACTTCGGGATTCTTCTATATTTGCCTTTAATAATCCCAGTGTTAATGAATAATCCGGGATGATACAAACGTAATACATTAGCAATGGGTTGGAGAGCAAGTATTTTGTCATTGCGGGGAGTGCAACCACGAAGCAATATCATTATTTTACAGAGGATTGCTTTTCCCGGCAAGCCGGGGTCGCAATGACTTTATCACCCGGGAGTGAGATTTATCGCGATCGCAAATTTTTTTAAGCGAGCGACGGATGCAGAAAAAAATGGAATGATCGCGGAATTAGGATTTTTGAATCCGGAATGAAGGTAAATGGATTCGTGTCCCAGAGAAGTAAAGACCCCAGAAAGAGGGAAAAGCAGTAGTGTTTCGTGTGATATAACCTACCCTTTGTCCCCTACTTACCAAGCTGTCGTCTGAAAACACTTGACACCGGGGGTGGGTGGAAGAAAAATTTCCCCTTCCCTTGTTTAAAAGAGAAGGGGGATTATTCGACCCCCGGTGTCAAGTGTAGGTAAAAGACAGTTACCAAAGGAGGGGAAATGCTTTAGTTGCCGCGGGTGTTTGGAAGCTCTTAAACTCACTGTCTTCCGGCAAAGCTTTGTTTTGGCGGGCGCCGGATAATTATTTCACCAGCAGCTTTCCCTCGTCCAGGATTAACGTGTCGTCAATTTTCAGTGTAGGGCGGGTCATAATGCCATCCACGTGAAATCCGACATTAAAGGTACCGCCCATGGAAACGTTGTTTCCCAATGCCAGGTGAACAGTCCCTGCCACTTTTTCATCTTCCAGAATTTCCCCGGTAATTTGTGCCATGTAGTTGGTTCCTACTCCCAGTTCCGCCAGGTTTCTGGCATCCCGCCCGATCGATTCCACCATTTTGCGAAACGTCTCGGCTTGTTCTCCGCCCGTGATTTCCACCGCAAAACCGTTTTCCACGCGGATTTTTACCGGCGGACCCTGGATTCTGCCAATTCCGGCTAACGAGCCGTCCACAAAGAAAACGCCGTTGGATTTTCCTTCTTCCGGCATCAGGAAAGATTCACCGGAAGGCAAATTGCCGTAGGTGCCGGGTTTGGTTATCAGCCCGGTGGATGGGATCGATTTTATCCCTTTGATCGGTATGGTAATGTCGGTGCCTAACGGCGTGGTCAGGTGAGCAATCTCTCCCCGGTCTAATATTTCCGAGACTTTATAAGTGAGCCGGGCAATCCGGTTGTAATCGGCGCTCATGGTGCGAATCATCATATCTTCGGTGATGCCGGGCAGTGTGCCGACCCGTGCGCCGGCTTTACACGCCTCTCGTCGGGCATCGGTGTGGGTAAGCGATTTGGTAGTAGGGCAAATCACTACATTTACCATTTTCATCAGCTCGGCAACCGCTTCGGGCGGCTCCTGACCGTTTATCTCTCTTTCCTTCATTTCCAGCAAAAAAGCTTCTTTTCCCAGCTCCTGAGCGGCTTCGTAGATGGCGTAACCGGTTTTGTGCCGGAGCCTGTCGGTAATGACCAGCACGGTTTCATTCCCGGAAACAGCCATACAATCTTTTACGGCAATGTGGGCGGCTTTCTGTAATTTATCCATTTTGTTTCTCCTTTTCGATTTTTTGGCTTTTAAATTAAGGTGCACAGACAACCGTCTCAAACAGTTTAAAAAAAACATGTTCGTTCAGAATTGAAAGTTGTCGTCAATGACACCTCAGAGATCACATTCCTATACGGGATTGACGCTTGTATCCTTCACCTCACAAAACTTTAAAGACACAGCGGTTACCGTTGGTGTTCAGAAAATCCATTGTAAGAATTCATTGAGTATATGGTAAAAGTTTTAAAATTTTAATTAACCTCAACCCTTTTTCCCCCAAAGAATGTCGGGATTATGAGCTATCAATATCCCCCTTCCCATACTCCTGACAGGAAAAGGGGAAGGGGTGCCGGAAGAATTGGAGTATAAGCCTAAATTTTTAGGGGATAGGGTTGAGGTTAAAACTACCTGTTGATTCAGCGCGAGTCTTCAATATCTCCCTTCTGCAAAATCATACAAATCATCTAAGAAAGCACTTGATTATTTTGTGGAAACTCCATATTTTTTGTCTCGTTATTGATGAGAAGGAATTCTCGGAATCGAGGTTGAAATGTTGAACCATGCTGTATTATTGCTGAATCAGAGCTATGAGCCTCTTACTGTTTGCAATGTAAAACGCGCCATTACCCTGATCTATTTGGGTAAAGCGGAGATGGTGGAAAAAAATTCCGGCTGGCTTCACTCGGTTAGTATGCAAGTACCAATTCCCAGTGTCATCCGGCTGGGACGCCAGATCAAAGTGCCCCGCACCAGGATTCTGCTGAACCGCAAAAACCTGATTATCCGGGATAACCATACCTGCCAGTACTGTGGTAAAAAGACCAGCCCGCTGACCATCGATCATGTGATTCCCAAGCACTATGGCGGAAAAGATACCTGGGAAAACCTGGTAGTTGCCTGCCAGGCGTGTAACCATCGCAAGGCGAACCGCACCCCGGAACAGGCGGGTATGACACTGATCCGCAAACCGCAAAAACCACATTATTTCTTTTACCTGCAAAAGATTATCGGGGTAAAAGACCAACAGTGGAAACCATACCTCTTTATAAAGGATTAAGGATCATTCTCAGTACTTGATTTGCTGCGTGACTCGTCTTCCTTCTGTCCTGGAAAGATGCGTATGACTTTATCTGATTGGCAAAAGAAAGTAATACACTTTGTTCCCACAAGTTAGTGTGGTTATCCGGAAAAAAGTAAGACCTCAATCACGGGTGAACAATGATTAATTTGAAGAATAAAAGAGTGTTAAGTGGAATTCAACCTTCCGGCGATTTACATATTGGAAATTATTTCGGCGCCATCCGGCAGCACATTGCCTTGCAGGATGAAAACGACTGTTTTTACTTTGTGGCGAATTATCATGCGATGACCACTATTACCGATAAAGAACAGTTGGAGCATGCCACATTTCAGGTGGCGCTGGATTTTCTGGCGCTGGGATTAGACCCGCAGAAAGCCACACTGTTTATCCAGAGCGACGTGCCGGAAGTAACCGAACTTGCCTGGATTCTTTCCAATTTTACACCGGTCGGTTTGCTGGAGCGGGCACATTCTTATAAAGATAAACTGGTAAAGGGAATTCAGCCGAATCATGGTCTGTTTGCCTACCCGGTTTTGATGGCTGCCGATATTCTCATCTACGATTCGGATGTGGTGCCGGTAGGCAAAGACCAAAAACAGCATTTAGAAATGACCCGGGATATCGCTCTTAAATTTAACCATGCCTTTGGCGATGTGCTGGTGATTCCGGAGGAACTGATTATGCCGGATGTTGCCGTTGTGCCGGGAATCGATGGGCAGAAAATGAGCAAGAGTTATAATAATGCCATCGAAATTTTTTCGGATTACAAATCGCTTAAAAAGCGGGTTATGAGTATTGTCACTGACTCGACACCGTTGGAGGAACCGAAAAATCCCGATGCGAATACCGTTTATAAATTATATAAATTGTTTGCTACGCCGGAAGAAGACAAGCAAATGCGCGATAAATTTCTGGCGGGCGGATATGGTTACGGCAGCGCTAAAAAAGAATTGCTGGAAAAAATCTGGAACTACTTTGAACCCGCCCGAAAGCGGCGTGAAGAATTAACCGAAAACCGGGATTATGTTGAAAAAGTGTTGCGCCAGGGAGCTGCCCATGCCCGGGAGCGTGCGCAACAGGTAATGTCCCGGGTGCGCGAAAAAAGTGGTATCCTGCGTTTCAATCCCTAATGCGGGTACCGCATAGTAAGAATCAGAAATTATGACGTATAAAATTAAACTTCCCGTTTTTGAAGGACCCTTCGATCTACTGCTCTACTTAATCAGGAAGCACGAAATCGATGTTTATGATATTCCTATTGCCATGATCACCCGGCAGTATCTGGAATATCTGGAGCTAATGAAACTGTTCGACCTGGACATTGCCGGCGAATTCATTGAAATGATTGCCACCCTGATGTTAATTAAAGTGAGAATGCTGCTCCCCAACCCACCCGCCGAGGGCGAAGAGGAAATAGAAGATCCGCGGGAGGCGCTGGTTATGCAGTTGCTTGAATATCAGCGGTTCAAGGAGGCATCCAGCCAATTTGGCGAATTGGAGCGCCGCCGCCGCCGGTATTTTGTCCGGCAAGTTCCGAAAACGGTGCAGCAAAAATACAACTCTTCGGATGAGGACTTTTTGCAGGACGCTACCCTTTACGATCTGCTTTCCGCTTTTAAATATGCACTGGACAATATGCCCAAAGTAACCGTGCACCAGGTAAAAGTGACCAAGGTAACCATTGAGCAGCGGGTGGCTTTTATTTTCGATAAAGTGGGAGAACGTCCCTACGTCATTTTCCGGGAAATTATTCAGGAGATAAAAAGCAAAATCGAACTCATTGTTACCTTTATTGCTGTGCTCGACCTGTTGCGTTTAAATTTTTTTACCGCAAAACAAAGCCATGCTTTTGGTGAAATACGATTGATTCCCTTAAGAAAGCTCAGTATGGAAGAATACCTTGAAATGCACAACCGGGAATTGGTTGAAGAACCGGCGGATGAAGAATCCTTACCTCAGTAAGTCGGACGGGTCTTGCAAGTGCAAAAACCGATTTAATCGGCGACGCTCTCCGTTGTACTTTATCCCTTTGATTTTACCGGATGAATTGGAGAAAATTGGATCGGAGTGCTTCGTACCCTGCCTGTGAATGACCGACTGTTTGCCTTTGCTGTAATGAATTTGTATCTCCATTTGTAATAAAACCTTCTGTTCATTAAATTCAGGGGCAATTTCGTAAAATTGAGAATATGAATGGAAGTCGAAAAACAATCTGAAATATTGGCGAAATTACCGGAAGAGAAACGGATATTTATTCCGGTCTTAGAGGCGTTGCTTTTTAGCAGCGATTCGCCTCTGACACCGCAAAAGATTCGCGAAATTATCACCGATTTTACTCCGAAGGATATTTCGCAGGCGGTTGATTATTTAAATGAACAATACCGCCTGACCGGTCGCTCTTTTGAGATCAAAGCGATTATGGGCGGTTACCAGATGTTCACCCTTCCCGAATTTGAATCGTACATCAAGATACTATTCCAGAGCAGGCAAAAAGCCAGGCTTACCCATAAAGCCCTGGAAACACTGGCAATTGTAGCGTACAAGCAGCCGATTACCAAATCGGAAATCGAGGAGATTCGCGGCGTTAATGTAGACGGAGTAATGAAGACTTTGCTTTCCCGCCGTTTGACTACCATTGCCGGTCGGGCGCAGGCGCCGGGAAGTCCTTTCCTGTATAAAACCACTAAAGAGTTCCTCAATTATTTTGGACTAAATTCCCTGGAAGACTTACCCAAATTGAAGGAAATTGACGAATTGATCAATGCCCAAGAAGAAGGCGCTGCGATACCAGAAAAATATCTCAAAGCGATTTCGCCTATCGAGCTGGGATTAAAAATAAACGGAAACGGATCGAACAGCGGGGAAGGAGAAACAGCGCATGACCAAGAAGATTCGGCTTAACCGCTACCTGGCAATGTGCGGTTTGGGTTCCCGTCGAAAATGCGATCTGCTGATTGCCGCCGGCGGCGTGTTCGTGAACGGCGAGGAAATTACCCAAATGGGGCGGCAAATCGATCCCCGGCGGGATGTGGTAGAATACCAGGGACAGCGGGTAACCCCCAGGGACAAACCGATTTATATTCTGTTAAATAAACCTTTACGAACCGTAACCACCGCCAGTGACGAGAAAAAACGCAAAACAGTGCTGGATGTGGTGGGCATTGAGCAGCGAATATTCCCGGTGGGGCGGCTGGATTACAACACCACCGGCGCCCTGCTGCTGACCAATGACGGGGACCTGGCTTATTATCTGGCGCATCCGCGCTATGAAATCTCAAAAATCTATCGGGTGCTTCTGAATAAACGAATTCGACCAATAGACCTGCACCGCTTTCGCCACGGGTTCGAGCTGGATGGCAAAAAAACCGCCCCCTGCCGGGCCGAGGAACTCCGAATATTACATAATTGCAGTTACCTGGAAGTGGAACTGCACGAAGGACGGAACCGTCAGATACGGCGAATGTTTGAAAAGTTGGGCTATATAGTAGACGAGCTCCATCGCCAGGAATTTGCCGGGTTGAATGTGGCGGATTTAAAACCGGGTCAATGGCGCTTGCTAAACTCTCAGGAAATTCAACAACTGAAAAAGAAAGTGCGTTCGTTCCAGGAAACCGCTGCGGAAAAGAACCAATGAGTGAAGCAAGGGAACTGATTATCGCTATTGACGGTCCCGCTGCCAGCGGCAAAAGCACTACTGCCCGTCTGGTCGCCAGGGAATTGGGATATACCTACATCGATTCCGGGGCAATGTACCGTGCGGTAACCCTGAAAGCCCTGCGGCAGAACATCCCGGTCGATGACCGGAATGCGGTGGCGGAATTGGCGGCAAAAACCGATTTGCAGTTCGGAACCGATAACCTGAATACGGTGATTTTTATGGATGGTGAAGATGTTTCGGAAGCTATTCGCACCCCCGAGATCGACCGGAATATCAGCCCGGTGGCAGCGAACGCCAAAGTGCGGGAAATCCTGGTGGAAAAACAGCAGAAATTGGGACGTAACGGCGGGGTAGTAATGGATGGCAGGGACATCGGTACGGTGGTGTTTCCCAACGCCGATTTGAAAATTTATATGCTTGCCAGTGTTGAAGAGCGTGCCCTCCGCCGGCAAAAGGAGCTTCTGCAGAAAGGTGTGAAAGTGGATTTGGAAAAAGTCCGGGCGGACATCCGATACCGGGATAAACAGGACACCGGCAGGGCGCATGGACCGCTGAAAAAGGCTGCCGGCGCCGTTGAAATCGACACCACCGGTCTTACCATTCCCCAACAGGTGCAAAAAATTGTCCGGTTAGCCAGGCAGCGGTTGGAGAAGCAGGATATCTGATGTTGGATACCGGAGGCCAGATTTCAGTGACTAGCAGCAGTGGCAGTAGCAGTTGTATAGCAGTGGCAGTAGTAACCGGTAACCAGTAACCAGTAACCAGTAACCAATGACCAATTGACCAAAATATACCCGAATATTGACTTGCTTAATCAGTACAAAATCAATAAATTCACTTCAAACAAAGGCGGAGGTGTTTAGCGAAGTAGTTGTTACAAAGTAGAGTGAGTAGAAAATAATTGCGTAGATTTAAGGATTATTTCGGTTTGATGAAGCTTCGCCTGCACCTTTGTTTTGTATTTTTCCTGGTGAACCTTTCGGTGGTGTATTCTGCCGGTCTGGGTTTAAAACCGCCGGAAAACCCGCCCGGTGTTGTCCCCTTGTTTGTGGAAGAACATCCCGGTCTGTCGCAATTTTATGTGGATTCTACGCTGCTCAAATCCAACCTTTCTAAATTAAAGCGCATCGAAAAATTAGACAGCACCCAGCAAATCGTGGAAATACGCGAATTACTTTACGATCACGATTACCGGTTGCCGATTGCCCTCAGCCTGGATGAATATGTCCGAAGACGTCTGCAATTTCAGAATCAAAGCAAATGGCGGGAAACGGTCATAAAGGACCTCAGCCGGAAAGAGGCAGCCGGTCCTGGCGGAATTGAATTGAACATTCCGGTGCGCATTCGCAGCAAAGCATTCAAGCGGATTTTCGGCGGCGACCGGGTGGGATTGCGCGTGACCGGCAATATTTCTTTCGAACTGGCCGGGCGCAGCGAGCACCGCGAAGGCTCAGCGGTTTCTTCCTTCGAACAGCGGGGAAATTTCAGCCCGCGGTTTAAACAAACCCAGCAGTTCCAGGTAGAAGGCAAAGTAGGCGACAAGGTGAGCGTGAAGGTCGATCAGAACAGCGAAGCTACCTTTGACCTGGAAAACACCCTGCGCCTGACCTACACCGGCGACGAGGACGAAATTATCCAGAATATCGAAGCCGGTAACGTGAGTCTCTCCCTGCCCAGCACCAATTACGTTTCGGCAAGTTCCAAGCACCAGGGTTTGTTCGGATTCAAAACCGGGATGCAGGTGGGAAATTTAAGTTTCGTGGGCATTGCCAGCCTGGAGCGGGGCGAAAAGCAGAAAGTGACCAAGACCGGTAAATCGGACCAGAACAAATTCAGAATAAAAGACTACGAATACAGCCGCAACCGCTTCTTTTTTGTGGATACCATTTACCAGGAGAATTTTGAATCGGGCTATAATACGCAGACGATGGCGTGGCAGGTATTTGGCGGTGGCGCGTTCCGGATTAGCCAGTTAGATGTGTGGGTCAAAGCAAGACCAACCGACCCGGTAACCAGCCGGGGGGTGGCTGTTTTAGACCCCCAGCCGGGAATGAACGTGGACAGCCTGGAAAACGCCGGAGAAATTCCCGGCGAACGGGAAATTGCCTATTTCAAGCGGCTG
>MVCZ01000086.1 GCA_002049825.1 Candidatus Zhuqueibacterota bacterium 4484_188 | reverse complement strand
CCGCAATTCCGGCGCCGGGAACTGCGGCGGCTCCTGCGCGCTTCGTTCTGGAAACAAACCCGCTTAATCTCAAAAAACCTGAGGCGATGAGTATGATCGGGAAAGGAGCTATATTAACCGTTTTCGGATTCCTGCTGGCGTTTTCCATTTACCAGGTGCGGCTCAGCAGGTCGGTGCTGCAAACAACGGACAACTTCAACCGAAATTACATCGAATCCCAGGTGCACCAGGCAGCCGTGAGTGCGATGAATATCGGGATTAATAAAGTGTGGACCCAGGTATTTATTGCCAGCCAGTTACAGGTGCAGGTCAATCAATGTTCATCGGTGGTTTACATCTCCACTTCGGGACCGGATACGGTTAAACTCAAAGCGAAAGCCTGGCGCCGCATTTTTGATGAAGAGAACACTGCCGGCGGACAGCAATCTCTAATTTCGGATTCGATGATGTCGATTTTTACCTACAACATTCCTTTTTCCCGGTATTTTTGGTTTTCAGACGAGGAAGCCGGGGTGTACTGGATTTCCGGTGATTCGGTGTGGGGACCAGTGCACACCAACGGCGTTCTGCGTACCAACGGCTCGCCGGTGTTTTACGGAAAAGTAACTGCGTACCGCGGAATTTCTCCGGGTCCCGCCACCGGCGGGAGCAACGCCCAATTTCTGGGCGGTTGGGAAGTTGGTATTTACAATACCATTTCCACGGACATGACACCGCTGGTGAATGCTGCGGTTGCCGGGAATGGCGCGGCGCCGCCGAATACCAAGTCGCTGTATAATCTGCCGACCGGTTTTCAATTTTTATCCAATGGCAAAGCCATCCGTACCGTGGGGGCGAATCCACCGGACACGGTGCTGGTGAGCGATATTGCGCCAACCGGGGTTATCTACTGCAGCCAGGATGTGCATGTGAGCGGCGTGTTCAACGGGCAGCTTACCATTTATTCCGAAGATGATATCTGGATTGATGATGACATTGTTTATGCAGACGATCCCAATTCCAACCCGGATTCGGATGATATTCTCGGATTGGTGGCGAACGATAATGTAATTGTAGCGGATAATCCGGCGAATAACAACAATTGCAACATCCAGGCATGCATAATGGCGGTAAACGGAAAATTTACCGCTCAGAACTACAGCGGCAGACCCATTGCCGGCATCCTGAGAATTACCGGGAGTATTGTGCAGGACAGACGCGGCGCTATCGGCACCTTCAGCACCTGGACGGGTTCGATTACCCACGGTTTCAGCAAACGCTATCGCTACGACCCCCGGTTGCAGGAAATATCTCCGCCATATTACCCGTACCTGCGACATTTGCATCTGGTTTCTTGGTGGGAATAACAATAAAAAGGAGCGAATTTATGACATCAGGTCAGCTTGAAAAAAAAGAACCGCTTCCGGAACCGACCGGGGATTCGGAAACAAAGACCCGGGTTTTTGTGCTGTTATCTTTACCCCCCGTTACCAAAGGTGGGACACCAAAAAAGGGTGGAGGGAATCAGGATAATGGAAAAAAACACCCAAATAATTGAGCGGTTGCAAACAAAGGCACTAACCATGAAGACGGAAATATTTCAAATTGCCAAACAGGTTCTTAAAGAGCTTATCTTACAAATTCCCGAAACAGTGGATGGTGTGGAGCGGCAGGTGTTTATTGGCAAGGAACTTCTGGTGCGAGCGACGGAAGCGGAGAGAATGGTACTCCGTAAGTTGATAAATTCCCTGTTAACCGAAATGCGTATCCGGGAAGCGTCGGACATCGATTTCGGCGGTTGGGGATCCCAAAAGATGGTCTGGCTGCGCATAAACGGCGAGAAAAAACCGGTTCCGGAATTCGGTACGTTCGAAGCAGACGAGAGCGATTTATTGATTCAAAACCGCTCCTGCGTCACCGGGCATCCGCCTATTTCGACATGGATACCCTATCGCTGAACATGCGAGCGATTCAAACAGAAATACGAGCTTACCAAAGCTATGAATTTTCACCGTTAGTCACCCGGGTACTGAATCTTGCCCACACAAAGGAAGGGTTGATTCTGGTTACCGGCATCACCGGCTCCGGTAAAAGCAGTACTCTGGACGCCATTGTTGATTTGAATTTTGGGAGAAGTGCCACCCGTCGAACAGGAGCGGGTGAAAAACCGCCTGGCGGATATCCTGCGCTGTGTCATTTCCCAGAAGCTGGTGCCTGCCCTGGACAGCAATCGTGTTCTGGCAAAAGAAGTAATGGTTATGACACCTTCCATCAAAGCCGCCATAAAGAATAATAATACCAGCGAAATTTACCAGATGATTGCCGAGAGTAAAAAATACGGCATGACCACCATCGAGCAAGATCTGGCAAGGCTTTATGTCCAAAGAAGGATTTCCCGTGAGACCGCCATGAATTTTGCTAACAATAAAAGAAGAATGCAGCAATTGCTAAATGTTTGACAGAAAACAAGGATTATCCGGATGAAAGAAAATAGAAAATTCTTTGAAAAATTAGCCATCGGGATTTTTGTTGAAGGGCAGCATTTGCATTTGGCATGTCTGGCGGGAAAAGAAAAGCGGGTGAGATTGGTTGACGCAAAAATCCTGAAATTAAACCGGAACCTGGAAAACGTGCCGGTAAAAGAAGAAGTGCTCTCGGAGGTTCTTCCCGAGATTTCCGGGGAGAGCGCCCCAATCGATCTCACGGAGAAAATATTAGACACTCCCTGGACACTGGAAGCTGCCGAAAGCGAAGATGATGAAAATGCGGAGTTGATTTACCAGCTTTTGCAGTCGTATCCGAACAGAAAAAACAAAATCGCCATCAGTTTGTCCGAACCCCAGATTTATTACAGCTACTACGATTCCGACTGGGGATTAAGCGGGAAAAAGTTGAAGGAAAAAATAATTGAACATTTAGTCCGGGAAAAACAGGAGGGCGAAGTTATTCAGCCGGACGCGGTGCAGGTGGTTAATTTAAGAGACGGACGGTTGATGGCAGTTGTTCGGGACCATGAAGTGCGGTTGTTAAATCTCATTACCCACTTGCGAACCAGGCGCCGGTTGCGACCGCCGCTGCTCTGCAAAATCGAAAGCGCCGAAACCGCGCTGGTAAACCTGGTGAACGCCAATTATTCCTTCAGCGAAACAGAGATTTCGGTGATTGTGTACCTGGGTCATGAATTCAGCCGGTTGATCTTTATGCAGGGGCACGAAATCTATAACATCTCTTACATCATCGGCGCCGGTCTGGACTCCGAAAATATCAACCACACCATTTTCAGCCGGATATTCCTGGAACAGGATAACCTGAACCTGCCGCAAATTCAAAATATTATCCTGACCGGCGAGGCGTTCGAGGTTGGCTTGAAGGATTTTCTGAGCCAAAAACTTTCCGACCAGATAAAAATCGATTATATCCGGTTGTCCCATCTGGAGGTCATCGGCAACGAACCGCTGGTGTGTCCCTTTGCCGTTGCCATTGGCAGCGCCTGGAGCATTTTAAACCAGAAGGAGGCGAACCAGTACGACATCAACCTGCTTCCACAGAAAATCCGGGAAGAGCAGAAGCGGTTCAAACTGGGCCTCGTCGGCTGGATTCTGCTTTTGTTGCTGCCGTTGGTGGCGTTCTTCTCCACGGTTCAAATCGGTCAGTACCGCCGCGGGATTTCCCAGCTCAAAATTAAGAAAAATTTTCAGCAGGAAGAACTTTCTTACCTGCAAGCCATTGAAATGCGTCTGAACGTCCGGAGGAAGCGTTTGCAGAATTGCCAGACTGCCTTCGCCGTTGTCGATTCCATGTCTGCCGGGGCAAATACCTGGAGTAATTTTCTCTACAAGCTGAGCCGTGAAACCCGCCAAATCGGTCAAATCTGGATAACCGAAATGCTGCCGCAGTCCCAATCCGGTGTGCTCCTGAAGGGGTACGCGGTGTACCGCAGCCGAATACCGCAGCTTTCCCAGGCGATGGGCGGCGGCGCGCTGAAGCGGGTGGAGGTTAAACAAATCCGTAACCGAACGGTTTATTTTTTCGAAATGGAAGCGGATTTGACAAGCAGGAATAAATAACGGGGAAATTCAGTGTCTTATCAAACCAGAAATATTATTATCCTGTCCTGTTTCCTGGGCTTGATTTTACTGCTCAGCGGATATTTCAACCTGTTCCGCTATCCGCGCCAGGTCAACCGGTTAAACCGGGACATCAAAAACCTGCAAACACAAATTGCCGCACTCGACGGAATCGAAAATGAGTATGACCGGTTGGAAAAACTCATCAAAACACAGGAAGAGCGTTTGTCGAAACTGGACAAACGGATTGCCTCTTCCGTTTCGCCAGCCAGTACCTATCAATATCTTAATTCCATCCTGCAACACAGCGGGTTACTGGAATTCAATCTCTATTTTGCGGAAAATAAATCCGCACAAGGGTATCAGTACAATGTGTTCCGGCTGAAAGGAGAAGGTAGTTTTGTCAGAATTTATCGTTTTGTGTCCTACCTGGAGAGAGGACCGGAATTCTACCGCATTCGCAAATTGAAACTGAGTATGTTGGAAGACAAGGACCCGGAAACAGGAAAAATAAAAATAAACGTTCCGTTCAACATGGAACTGCACGCCCTGTACGCTGAAGTTGACAACCTGCCGCCCATCCGGCGCACCATCGCCGATGTTCACCCGGAACAACCCACCAATCCCTTTTATCCTTATATCAAAGGAAACGTTCCGCCGAACACCCGGAACCAGTTAGAAGTGGAGCGGGCGGAACTGAAAGCGGTTTTGCCGGACAAAGCGATGATTGCCGATCACCGCGGGAAAATTCATCTTTTAAAACAAGGCGACCCGGTTTACCTGGGCTACCTGAGTAACATTAATCTGGACAAAAATGAAGTGGAGTTTGTTTTAAACAAGGGCGGTATCGTGGAAAAATACGTGCTGCAATTACGCTTTGACAAAGAAATTAAATGAAAGAGATATATATGAAAAAGAAAATAGTGCTCATGTTTCTGGTGCTGCTCTGTTCGGCGGCATTTGCCCAGACCCGTTACACCCGGGAATTCCGCAAGGCATATTCGGCACCGGAAGAAATTGTTTCTCTGTCGAAAACCATGTCCTTCAGCCAGGCACTGGTTATCTTTAACGACCTGAGCAAAAAATTCCTGCACAAAATAATTGTTGACCCCCAGCAGCGGAAATTTTCCATCGACGTGGAAGTGAACCGGATTCACTGGATGGATGCGCTGGAAAGAATTCTCCGCAAGCACGACTTGTGGTACAAGGAGCACCCCGATTACTTCGAAATTGTAGACGCGGTTGAAGAGGGCACCACGCCGAGTGTTTCCCAGAAGAAAGCCCGGATTGCTTTTCATACCCGGGAAGTAGTATTCTCGGCAATTTTCTTCGAAACCAACAATTCCCGGCTGCGTGAAGCGGGGATGAGCTGGGATTTTTTCCGCGGCAAAGATGTGAACATGAGCACCCGCATGACTGCCGCCGATGCCAAACAGGGTTTGTACGAAATCCAGGTCAGTCCCTCACTGGATTTCGGCAGCTTGCTTGCCATATTCAAGGCACTGGAACGCAAACAGGTGGGCGAGGTGATAGCCAGTCCGCAAATAACCGTAAAATCCGGCGAGGAGGGTCGCATCCAGGTCGGCAGCGATATTGCGGTTACCATCCGCGATTTTGCCGGTAATTCGATTACCCAGTTTTTCTCCACCGGTTCAATTATTAGTGTAAAACCCACCGTTGTTCGCTATGATTCAATCGATTTTATCAACCTCGATTTAAACATCGAACGCAGCAACAGTGCCGGCGGAACTGCCGGGTTGGAGATAAAAAAATCTTCTGCAAAAACATCTGTTTTTCTGCTTGACGGCGAAGAGACCATTATCGGCGGGTTGTACATTAACGAAGAAAACAACAAGCGCGAAGGGGTGCCCCTGCTGAAGGATTTGCCCTGGTGGTTCTTCGGGTTACGCTACGTTTTTGGTTACGAAACAAAGAACCAGATCAAGAATGAATTGCTGATTTTAATCAAAGCGGAACTGCTGCCCACCCTGCGGGAACGATTCGTAAAAAAATTGAACTCCGTGCGCAATTTAAACCTGGTGCGCGAGAAGAAACAACAGATGAAACAGCAGATGGAGCGGTTCAAGCAGCAGTGGAAAAAAGAGCAGTAATGGTTCTTGCAAAATAAACACCGCGTGCTGTGAAACCGGTAATATTGACCTAATTCCGCCAACCCGTGATTTCCCGGCCGAAACAAAGTTGTTTTTTGGAGAACCGCTACAGAATCCGGAGAATCAGTAAATATGTTGTCCCGGACAGGGTTACATTTTTCTTGTCTTTGCTTTCTGCGCAATTGATGCGGATTTTTTTCCGAAAGGCAAATTGGTTCCTTGAATTACCAACACAGCTTTTTGTAAATTCGGTTTACCAAAAGTAACATCTCAATGATTGGTGGGCGTTGAAGATTTTCCTGGAAGTCCGGGCGTGCTTTAACCTCAACCCTATCCCCTAAGAATTTAGTTTGTATCTCAATTTCTCCGGCA
>MVCZ01000085.1 GCA_002049825.1 Candidatus Zhuqueibacterota bacterium 4484_188 | reverse complement strand
TTTTATTTTTAAACCGTTTGGGTGGCTGATGTTATTATTCATAATTTATTTTCACACCAGTGTTATCAGTGATAATCAGTGACTATTGAATAATTTGGATTTAATTTTAACAAATTCAAATCAGCTCATCTTTCCCAGAATTCTCCCAGCAGCCTGTTTTCTGTCCGGTGCATTTCCTGGCGTTGTGCCGGTGTGCGATCGTCCATCCCTTTCAGGTGTAGCAGACCGTGGATAATCAGTCGTGCAACCTCATTCCGAACCGCCACGCCATATTCCCGGGCATGGATCCGGGCACGGTCCAGACTGATGTAAATTTCGCCCTCAATCTCTCCGGTTTCGCTCAGGTTAAATGTCATCACATCTGTGTATGAATCATCATGCAAATACTGTGCATGAAGCGTGCGTAAATACTCGTCGTCCACCAGAATAACTCGCAGTTGTTTAATGGGAATATTTTTTGCCTGAATGACAGACTGAACCAGCGGTTTGTAATCCTTCAGTTGGAGCGTTTTGGAACATGAGGGATGTTGGGTAATGAAATGGATGTCGGTTTTCCGCTTCATTAAGTATTTATCCCTGTTACTTGTTGCGGTTTTTTTGATGGTTGGTCACCGGTTTCATTTCATTTACCGGCGCTTTTTCACCGTTTTTGATGTGTGTTTCTTCTTTTTTGCCTTCCGGTTTATCGCCACGCGCACCGGCGGTTTCCTTTGCTTTCTCCCCCTGCCCTTCTCCGGGATACTCAATACGCAAATGATAAATTCCCATCAAAATGGGTTTGAAGGCTTCTTTTATCTTATTTAAACCGCGCAGGGTCAGGTCACACTCATCCAGTTGACCCGCTTCGAATTTCTTTTCCACCAGGTGCTCGACCAGCGTAGTAATTCGTTGCATATTGGGGTTGGGCAAACTGCGCACGGCTGCTTCCACCGAATCTGCCAACATGGCAATCGCCGTTTCGCGGGATTGCGGTTTGGGACCAGGGTAACGGAAATCATCTTCATTGATGTCCTTGGGATCCATGGTTTCCTGCGCCTTGTGATAAAAATATTCCATTAAGCTGGTACCGTGGTGCTCGGGAATAAATTGTTTGACCGCGCGGGGAAGTTTGTATTCCTCGGCTAATTGTAATCCGGCTTTTACGTGCTTTACCAGAATGAGGCAGCTCATTGTGGGAGTCAAATTTTCGTGTTTATTCTCGGCACCAGCCTGGTTCTCCACAAAATATTCCGGTTTCAGCATTTTACCAATATCATGGTAGTAACAGCCGACCCGGGTCAGTAAAGTATCGGCACCAATGGCTTTGGCAGCCGCTTCCGCCAGGTTTCCCACAATAATGCTGTGGTGGAAGGTCCCCGGCGCTTCAACCGATAGTCGCTTCAACAACGGATTATTTAAATCCGACAGTTCCAGCAAAGTGATGTCGGTGGTCACATCAAAAATTCTCTCAAACAGACCGATGAGCAAAAATACTGCGGTAGGAGTAAGAATGGCATTAGGGAGTTGGTAAAAGGCAAAGTTCTGTAATATTTTCAAAATGGGTTCGTAGTGCATAAATCCATAGCTGAAAGTAACCACAGCATAGCCCAGCAAAATGTAAAGCATGGCACGGAACATTTGCCCGCGGTTGCGAATTTTCTGAACCGAAAACAGGGCAATCGTTCCAACGATAATAATCATCAAAGTGAGATAGAAATTATTTCCCTGGCTGGCTCCTAAAACCAACGCCATCATGATAGTTCCCCAGAATGCTACCGGGGCATCCAACAACATGGACAGCAGCATGGGTGCTAAAATGATGGGAACACTGTAATAATTCCAACCAAGCACATTAACCATCAAAGCCGTAAGGAAAAACTGGATGAGAAAAATGAGCACTACCATGAGAAGCATTTTATTATTCGCAAAAAGTTTCGGGCGGTGGAAGGCAAAGAACAGTCCCAGCATGATGGTAACAAGCAGGGCAAAAATGAATTTGCCCAGGTAAAACAATGCCCTTTTCCACCCCCGTTGCAAAGCGCTTCGTTCCTGCAGCGCCTGGGATAAGGATTGCAGCTTCTGGTAAATTCCAGGTGTAATTACCTCGTGACTATCCACAATTCGCTGGCTCTTATGTACAAACCCGCTGGTGGTTGGAACCTCGTGAACCGCTTTTTCTTTCCGCTCTTTCGATATTTGTTGATTATAAATAAAATCGGGAAGCAAAAAAGTTGAAATAAAAAGTGAATTTAACCGTTCATCGGAAAATTCTTTCTTTCCCTCACCGGATACTATTTCGCGCAATTTCTTTCTTGCCTCATCCGGATCGTAAACCTCACTCAACTTTGTTTTTTCTTCCATCCCGTTAGTTAAAAGCGAGATTTCTTTCTCCCCAATTTTTTCTTTGGCAAGATTGAGTACACCCTTTTGGTAGATTTGATGAAAGCCAATGAATAGTATTTTCAGATATTTCTGAAGCCGGTGGTTAGTATAATAATCATAGAGTTTTTGCAGGTCTTCCAGGGCGATGTTCAGATTATATTTAACTGAAATTTGTTTCAGTACACTGTCTCGTTTTGCTGCCATCGTGGTAGTATAGACGCTATCTTTTTTTGTATCCCCGGCTGCGGCAATGCTTTTGAAATAATCGGAAAGCTCGCTGAATAAATTCTGTAACTTGATCTTCTGTACCGTTTCCACGTTGGGAACCTTCTCGAACACCGGAGGCACACTCAACCAGGCTTCTCTTCTTTCACGTTCCAAAACCGCTTCCGATTTGATAATCGGGAAAGTAAACGGTGCAATAATTTCTTCGTTGGAAACGCTCCCAACTGTCAGGTTACTGTATTCGAAGGGGCGTTCACTCGGCAACAGCGTAAGTATCGTTACAATAAGAATGACCGCCAGAATCAGCTTGGTAAAAAAATCGTCCAGTGCAATGCCAAACCATTTTTTCCGGCTAAGACGGTTCCAGGGTTCTTTAATCTTTGAAAATAGTTTATTACCCGATTTTACCACAATACTTCCTTTCCCGCATATCGTTGTCCTAATATAATCAAAAAAGCAGAAAATTGGAATTTATATTTATTCAGGCTGGTTGCCTGTCCTGAGCGGAGTCGAAGGGCTGGTTACTGGTTACAGGTTGCCGGTAGCAGATATCAAGTATCCGGCATCTCACTCTGAACGCCTGACTGACTGCGTCGGCAGGCAGAACTGGCATGCGCCAGCAGACAGGGAGCCTGTCTTGAACAGTGTCGAAAGGTCGAAGGGCAAACATCGGACAAGAGAACTCGGAAGGCTGAACTTCAAACTTTCCAATTTTAATTTTAACGATTCCTCCCGCCTTAAATAAAAAAGCCCCCGGTAAAGGGGGCTCTGCTGTTTAAAAATGAACCAACGGCACTAAAAACCGAAATTGCCCAAACGTAAACCGGTTCTGATAATGTAAAAGGAACCGGTCTCATCGCCATAGACATATCCTTGCTTATCGGTCAAATCGTAATAATCGACATCAACGGTAAAAGCCAGGGATTGGGAAAGCTTGTACTCCGTTCCGAACTTGAAATTGACAAAGGTGTAGGAAAGATCAGAGTAGTTATTGATCATGCTATAATCGTAATAACCGGCTTCGATGGCATCCAAAACATCCTGTCCAACCGTTGGCATTTGAATCGGGTTGAATTGGGCTTCACTTTTACTGATATTTGCGCCCAAGGAAAATTTGATGCTGGTATTGGGATGGTAATAAAGGTTAGCAGAAGCCATGTGAGCTTTACTGGTGTAATCCATGTCTCCGTATAAAGAACCGAAATGCCTGATGGTGCTACCTGCACCGACAAAATGACCCGCTCAGCCATCCATCATTGCAACCGTTGCCAGTCCGTTCTGCGTCTGGTAGAGATAAGAATAGCTGCTGAAGAAACTGAACTTATCTCCCGGTACATAGGTAAACGCCAGCTTAGGTTGGTAGGATTTCTGTTGAAAATCCAGTTCCGGTGCGTCGCTGTTCGATCCCAGTCGCATGTTCACACCCGCAGTGAAATTCACCTGCGGCGACGGTTTAAATTGCAGATCAAGATTGATCCCGTGAACCTGGGTCGGTAAGTTGGTAATGTTCCCGTAACGCAGTGCGTCACGCTGATAATAGTAGACTTTACTATTATTCGGTGGCGGTGTGAGATTTGCTGCCCGGCCGGATCGTTCGAACATGATATTATATGGCGCAAACGGATTATCAATATTGTCGAAATAATATTTAAACCGTCCGGTAAATTTCATTAGCTGGTCAACAGTGACAAGCGGTACCTCGATTTCGGTTGATAAATCAGTTCAGCTGCGCCTTTCTGCTCCGTGCGAGTTAAATTTGAATACCGCACCCAATCAAAATCTTGTCCGCCGCCGGCGCGGTTTTCCCGCCAGGATGCCAAATCAATACTCACCGGGTCGTTTTCGTACCTCCCGACCACTCCACTGGCAATAAATTTACCGCCCTTAAATACCGGGTAAGCAAATTTCAGATTTGCCTGGTTGCCGTTTAAATTCAGGTCGCCTTCCTTGTTCTTGGTATTCGAATTGATCAATTGCGCCAGGAACAAGCCTTTGGCAACCTTTGCCTTCAATTTCAGATTGTGGGCAAATTTGTGCTGATCGCTGCCTTTCTCCAGAATTGATCGGTGGCTGGCAATTACCTTAATGTTTTCCAGACCGGGGATTTTAAACCCAAGGTCGGTACGAATCTCCTGCCGGCGAAATCCATAGTCTGCCGCCGGATTCAGATCCTCATGGGTGATCATTTTTCCACCCATAGTGGTGCCCTCCCGGTTACCGGCTTCCCTCACAATCAGGTTGTTCATCAGGTCGCGCTGGTACTGCCGGTAGAAGGAATTGTAAGAAACACGGGCTTCGAACAGATTCGAGGAATTCCCCTCAAATGTGAATCCCATTCTCTTGGGATCATAAAAATAGCCGTTCACCCCAAAGCCTTTGTTATCGCGGTATTGAGCGAAATTCAATTTAAATTCCGGCACAAATCCATCAACGTTTCGGTCAAACTCAGCAACCTTTAGGGTGTAGTCATTCAAACCGGTATAATGATTCCCGACCCACAGATTCCACTGAGTGGTGGTTTCCTGGGCAAATACCGGCAAAACTGCAAACAAGCATAGAAATGACAGCACTAAAACAGATGTTATTCGATGTTCTTTTTTCATTATTCGCCCCCTGAATTATCGTGTTAAAGCTTTTCCCTGTCCGGAGATGCTCTGAGAAGGCATATCCGAGCCATGAATTTGCGTGTGGCACTGAGTACATTTGGTTAACATGGCTGCTTTAAATCCATCCAGGGTAGATTTTCCGCCACGATCGGTATGAATCGGTCCGGTGAAATTGCCATTAAATCCGGTAATTGAAGTATGAAAATGCATCGGATGACAGCTCAGACACAACGCCGGTTCACTTTGCTTCAGTAAATTGTCCGCAACCGCTCCGTGCGGGTCATGGCAAATACCACAATCCTCATTCACCGGCTGATGCTCATAAACAAATGGACCTTCTTTCGCAGGATGGCAGGAGACGCATAATTCGCGGCTGCCATCGGCAAAAGCGTGCTTAGTGGTTCCACCGTGGACTTCATGGCAATCCTGGCACTCCATTAATCCCTCACGCACCGGGTGATGGGAGGTCAACAGAAATTCCGCCCGAATGTCCTGGTGGCAATCACTGCACAATTCACTCCCGGCTTTTTTGAGCAGCATTTTTTTTGTGGAATGAACCACATGGCAGTCACTGCAGCCGTTCGCCAATTCATAATGAGCCTTACCGGTAACCGATTCAAAATTCGAACCATTGTGACAATCCAGACAGGTATTTGTGCCAGTTGGATTATAATCCTTCGCCGGATTATAAATTAATGTTGCATCGCCTTCTTCAGCATGCAGGGAACCGGGACCATGACAGGATTCGCATAAAAAGCCTTTCGAGCCCGCATTAATAGCATGAATATTTTTGGCGAAATCAGCCGCTACCTCGTCATGACACTCAGCACAGGTTTCATCTCCCACCTTCTCTGCCTTTTGTACGCTATTACCGAGCAGATAAGCAGGTAGTATGAGAATCAAGCTAAGCACAAAGACGAGGCTGATGAATCTCCACCTACCTACCATCAACGTTTCGCTTTTCATACTTTTCCTCCAAATTTAAGTTGCGCGTTCTTTACGTTAACCGAGAGCAATTAAACAATTTCAAACAAATCTTCTTGGATTAAAATAATTTTTACACAATATGTATGTCAAGGAAAAAGATTTTTTCTGAGATATTTATTTCAAATGTTACGTTTGTATATAAACACAGGAATAGAGGTATTCTTATTTTACATTGAGGTAAAAATAAATAAAAATCCGCTTTCAGTGCATTTATTGAGATTGGATTTCATTATATTTCACAAGCAACAATAAATAAATTTTCCGCACCGTTTTGCACTGCAGTTATGTCTCCCGTTTTTATCCATTGTCGACACATCGCTTGTAGTTGGTTTTACGGAAAAATAGCAATCAGGGAATTAAAGGTTGACAAGATTGTAAAATTTTCATTAAATTAGACATTTATTAACCTAAGATGGAGGATAATATATGCAATATTCCAGCCTGGGCGAAATGTTCAAGACCGTCTGTGAGAAATTTCCGGAGAAGACCGGGATGATGTACAAATCGGGGGAAATGTATCACTCAATATCGTTTAAAGAGCTGAAGAGCAAGGCACACAATTTTGCGGCGGGGTTAAAATCCATAGGTGTGGAAAAAGGTGACCGGGTGTTGCTACTATCAGAAAACCGTGTGGAATGGGCGCTCGCCGATTATGCGATTCTCTCGATTGGCGCATGTACCGTTCCCATTTATCCCACACTTCTGCCATCGCATATCGAATTTATCATCAATAATTCGGAAGGCAAGGTGCTGATTCTCTCCCGTGAACACCAGTTGCAAAAGATAAAAGAGATTCAGGGTAAGCTGAAACATTTAAAGAAGATTATTCTCATGGAAGGCGAAGGAGGGGATGATCTTTTAAGCTGGCAGCAAATTGCCGAGACCGGTGAAAAACTGTTGCAGAAAGAACCGGAATTAATTGAGGAATCGCTGCAAGGAATTAAGCGAGACAATTTAGCCAGTATAATTTATACTTCGGGGACAACCGGTTTACCTAAGGGTGTCATGCTGACCCATGGAAATTTCCTGTCTAATGTAGAAGGATCTCGCCAGGTAATCTCGGTTGACGAAAACGACACTTTTCTTTCTTTCCTTCCGCTTTCTCACGTCTTCGAACGAATGGCAGGACATTACCTTGCGCTCCATGCCGGCGCCACTATCGCCTACGCCGAAAGCATCGACACGGTTGCCGATAATCTTAAAGAGGTTCGTCCAACCATCATGACCAGTGTCCCCCGGTTTTTCGATAAAGTCTACGCCAAGGTACTGGATTCACTGGAAGAAAGTTCCTCACTCAAACGAAAAATCTTCTTCTGGGCAATTGAGCTGGGTAAAAAGGTCAATTTGTATAAACACAATGGATATGCAATTAATGGACTTCTAAAAATAAAGCACAATCTTGCCGACAAACTGGTGTATTCGAAATTGAAGGAGAACGTCGGCGGCAAAATCCGCCTTTTTGTTTCCGGCGGCGCTCCTTTATCCAGGGAAATCGGCGAATTTTTTAATTCCGCCGGTCTGGTTCTTTTGGAAGGCTACGGACTAACCGAATCTTCCCCGGTTATTGCGGTAAATCTGGTCGATAAAATTAAATTCGGTTCGGTTGGACCGCCCATCCCCAATGTTGAAGTTAAAATTGCCGAAGATGGAGAAATACTGACCCGCGGCCCTCACGTGATGCAAGGTTACTACAAGGACGAAGAAGCCACCAAAGATGCAATCGACTCGGAAAAATGGCTGCACACCGGCGACATCGGATACCTGGATAAGGATGGATTTCTGTTTATTACCGATCGCAAAAAGAATATCATTGTAACTTCCGGGGGCAAGAATGTCGCCCCGCAACCTATTGAGAATTTGCTGATCACTTCACCATACGTGGAACAGGCAGTGGTAATTGGCGATAAACGAAAATATTGCAGCGCGCTGCTCGTTCCCAATATGGAGAAGGTTAAATCTTACGCACAGAATAACCAGATTTCTTTTGCAGATGAAGATGAGTTGCTAAAAAACGAAAAAATCCAGGCACTCTTTCGCTCCGAGATCGACCGGGTTTCGGTTGACCTGGCAAGTTATGAAACACTAAAAGAGTTCCGGTTGATAAAAGAACCGTTTACCCTGGAGAGCGGCGAATTAACTCCCAGCCTGAAAATAAAGAGAAATGTGGTGGAAAAAAGATACGCCGACATTATTGAATCGATGTACCTCAGGCTCCGCTTGAAGAGATTTTTCATCGCCTGGAAACGCTTTTTTCGCAAATCGATTTGCGATCCGAGGTTTATCCTTTCGATTTTTCGGAATATTACACCGACGAAATGGGGACAAATTTAACCAAGCAAATGGTAGCCTTCCGACGCTTGCTCTGCCAGATTTTAAAATGGCAACAAACACCATCGAGGCGGATTATTCACTTAATCACAACCGCCGGGTAAACATCGATCCCGGGTATATTTGCGCGGCAAAACTGGTTTTGGCAACGACCAAGGATTATGATCACCGGGTGTACCTGGGAAGAGGCATTTTTGGCGATGTTCACCTGCGATATCGAAAAAAACAGTTCCGGGTGAACGAATGGACCTACCCGGACTATCGACAGGACCATATTTAAAACAATTAGCAGAATGGTAGCAGGATTTATTTGAACAACAGGTGAAGGATTAACAAAGGAGTGAAATGGGTAAGCAACTGACCTACAAAGAAGCCGGTGTGGATGTGGAAAAAGCGGAGAAATCGCTGGGGAAAATCAAAGACTTGATTGCCGGAACCCATAACAAGAACGTACTGAAAAATATCGGTGCCTTCGGCGGATTTTTTAAATTTCCCGCAGAAGCGTATCGCAAGCCGGTACTGGTTGCCAGCACCGATGGTGTAGGTACTAAACTAAAAGTAGCGGTACTGATGAATAAACACCGCACAGTTGGTCAGGATTTAGTCAATCACTGCATAAACGACATTGCGGTTTGCGGCGCTCGTCCTCTTTTCTTCCTGGATTATTTCGCCTGCGGTAAACTGGACGAGCGCGTTTACCGGCAAATCATTCAGGGGTTTGTTGAAGCCTGCCGGAAGGCGCAACTCCCGCTCATCGGTGGCGAAACGGCTGAAATGCCCGATCTTTACCGGGCGGAAGATTATGATTTAGCCGGTACCATTGTCGGGGTCGTTGAACAGGAAGAAATCATTGATGGCAGCCGAATTCAGGAAAAGGATGTGATGATAGGCGTGGCGTCAAACGGTTTACACACCAACGGCTATTCCCTGGCACGCAAAGTGTTATTTGCGCACTACGCTCCCGGTGATTTTGTCCCGGAACTCAACAATACGCTTGGTGATGAACTGCTAAAAATTCATATCAACTATTTTCCTTTGATTCACCAGCTAACCCAAAATTTTGATGTAAAAGGAATAGCACACATTACCGGCGGAGGGCTATACAAAAATACACTGCGAATTATTCCGAAAGGATTGATTCCAAATTTCTATTGGAACAGTTGGGACAGACCGCCCATTTTTCGCCTTATTCAACAAACCGG
>MVCZ01000084.1 GCA_002049825.1 Candidatus Zhuqueibacterota bacterium 4484_188 | reverse complement strand
AGTTCGCCGATTGCCATATCATTATTTGCCGAAATTGCACCAACCTGGGCAATTTCCAATTTACCGCCAATCGGTTTGCTGAGTTTTTTCAATTCGTCAACTACCACTTTTACCGCGGTTTCAATACCACGCTTAATTTCGGTGGGATTGCCGCCGGCGGTTACATTTTTTAAACCTTCGTCAAAAATAGACTGCGCCAGCACAGTAGCAGTCGTCGTTCCGTCGCCGGCATCGTCGCTGGTTTTCGAAGCCACTTCTTTCACCATTTGCGCGCCCATGTTTTCCAACGGCTCTTCCAGTTCCACTTCCTTTGCCACAGTCACGCCGTCCTTGGTTACCGTGGGCGAACCGAACTTCTTGTCGATCACCACGTTGCGCCCTTTGGGTCCTAGGGTCACCTTGACCGCTTCGGCTAACTGGTCGACACCTTTTTTCAGCTTGGTGCGGGCATCGGAATTATATTCAATAATCTTCGCCATAATTAAAACCTCCTGTTCGTTTGTTTATGATTATTATTTTTCTACCACAGCTAAAATATCACTTTCTCTCAGGATTAAATAATCCTGCTGGTCAACTTTCACGTCAGTGCCGGAAGGATGATTCCTCCCGGGCTCTTATCCTCTTCTTCCAGAGGTTTCACCACAACACGGTCGGCTAATGGTCTCAGCTTCATTTCATTCCTCCTGTTTTTTTACATCGTGTTATTTAATTACTTACGGTATAATATTAGCACTTTCCTCTTTTGAGCGCCAATAATATAAAATATTTTTGGGCAGAATCAAGTAGAAATGAAATTTTTTCTGTCGGAAAATGAGGGGAGCGGGGAAGATGGAGTGGTGGAGGGCTGGAGTATTGCCTGCGTTTTGACAATTGACAAACAGGTGATTATTCGTCAAAATAAATCGTTCGCATAATTGTAGAACACCTTTGGCAATAGCAAATTTAAATCATCTTTAACATCCGGTGACAGCCCGGCGAAAATTGAAAAAAATATCTCATTTTTCCTTTTTTTGGAATTAAATTTAATAAGACTCCGGCAATCATAAAATCACCGGAGGTCTTGTCAAACGTTGCCTGCCGCTAAAAGGTATTGGGTTTTAGCCGACCATGCATTGCCTTTAAGTGGGCAGGCAGTTTATTTTACCAACAGCATCTTTTTCGTATCGCCAAAGCTGCCCGATGTAAGCCGGTAAAAATAGACATTTGCCGGAAGCCGAACCGCATCAAACCTGACACGATACTCACCGGCTTCCTGAAATTCATCTACTAAAACAGAAACCAGTTTACCGCTCACATCATAAACTTTTAAAGTTATCCATCCGTCTCTGCTTAATGCATATTGAATATTGGTTACCGGGTTAAACGGATTGGGATAATTTTGCGAAAGTTTATAATTGCCCGGGATCAGGTTCCAAATCTTCTTCGCGACTTTGGACTTCTTTTGGTTCGATCCCGGGGGACCCTGCTGATCGCTTCCGGTATCCCAGCGCGCAAGGTACTGCGCAGGTACGCCACTTGCCGAGGTAAACTCACCGCCAACGTAGATACCGGGATAACCCTGGGCGCCCTGGGGAACCGGGTGGTAACCGACACCATAAACGGTACCGTTTACACCATCACATAACTTATTCCAGGAAAGACCATCCCACTCGGCAACCCGGTTCAATGTCAAACCGCTGCCGGTAACAAAATCGCCGGCTATGTAGAAACCATACCCCTGGTCTTCAAATGTAATGGCACGAACCGCACCGTCAACACCATTTCCGAATTCATTGAATTGTGAACCGTTATATGTGGAAACGATGCTTCGGTAAAAATTACCGCCGAGATAAACTTCATCCTCCTTGACCTCGATAGCGTAAACAGGGGTTCCGGGACCGGTAACATAATGTAAACAGGGGTTCCGGGACCGGTAACATAATCATCCCATTTATTAGGTAAACCTGGACGCCAGACCATCAGACCGTCACCCCTGGGATTGCCGCCTTCTCCTCCTTCGACCATAATAAATGTTCCGCCGATGTACACATCGATTCCGCTTTGGATACCAAGGGCATAAACCTGCTGGTTTACTCCAGTTTGCGGATTACCCTGGTATATGCCGGAGAGGGCTTCCCAACTGCTCCCGTTCCATTTGGCAACGTAATTGACCTGCAAACCGGCGCCGGTAAAGATAAAATTTCCTCCGGCGTAAACGTTCCCGTTTGCGTCAACCGCCACTGCCCGAACCAGACCGTTTAAACCGTTGCCGAACTTGTGCCAGGAATTTCCGTCCCACCGGGCGATATTACCGAATCCAGGTTGACCACCAGCTACATTAAACCAGCCACCAATAATCATATCGCCATTAGGAGTAAAAGTAATGGCATAAACATTACCATTAATCCCAGCCCCTATTTGGTTCCAATTACCATTTGTCCACCTGGCAAGTCCTTGTATGTTCTGACCTCCTATTGAACCAAAATCGCCACCAACATAAAGAATATTTGTGGCAGGTTCAATCCAGATTGCCCGAACATAGTTATTAGCGTCGCCTGTATTATGCCAATAATTCGCATCCTCTGCAAATACGAGATTGACCGAAAACAAAAAAAACACAATAGACAGTACAAAAAATTGAGTTATTTTTTGAAACATGAATACCTCCTTTTCAATTTGAATACTTTATTTTTAGTTAACCCAATACCCTTTATTTTAAAAGCAGCATCTTTTTAGTTTTAACTGTTTCACCTGCCATCATCTTAATGAAGTACAGACCACTTGGCAAATTTCGCCCGTCAAATCTAATACTATATTCACCGGCAATCTGGTACTCATTAACTAATGTAGCCACTCTTTGTCCTAATATGTCAAAAGCCTCTAATAAAACTCTTTGTCTGATAGGTATAGAATATTTTATAGTAGTGACCGGGTTGAACGGGTTGGGATAGTTTTGATAAAATCTAAAAGTTTTTATTTCATATTTACTATTCGCGACGCTCAAAACCGGTTTATTCCACAGGGAAAAACAATGTGATGGTTTGTTACCGGCTTCGGAATATTGACCCGCAAAATATATGTCATTTTTTGAAATAGCTATATCCCAAACTAACCCAAAGTTTAAAATATAATAAAAACCAGCAATACCTGTACCAAAGGGGTACCAACGATCACGTTCCCATTTAGCAATTAAATTTGCTGCCGTATCCCCGGCTTGGGTAAACAAACCACCTAAATATAGATTGCCATTTATATCAACTTCTAAAGCAAATACTTGATTGTTAACACCATTGCTGTTTTCTATACCTATTTTATGCCAATTATTATCATACCATTTTGCAATATAGTTTACAGAAATACTGTCAATATTTGTCAAATATCCACCGGCATAAAGTGTGTCTTCATAAGTTATAAGAGTATAAACAGTATTAAATTCTCCTGTAAAACCTTTTCCTAAAGACGACCATTTTTTACCATTCCATACAGCTATTCTATTTACCGTATCACCACCAGCTACTCTAAAATGACCCCCGACATAGATATTGTTACTGTCATCTGTGGCTAAGGCAAGAACATAACTGTCAACACCATTATTGCAACCTTTTCCCAATTCATACCAAAAATATCCATCCCAACGAACAACATGGTTAACGTGAACTGTTCCTGCTTTAGTAAACAATCCTCCTATAAAAATATCTTTATTTTTAGTAATAGCTATCGCATTAACATCATCATTTACCCCGTTTACCGCACCGGTACCAATGGCATGCCAATGGCTGCCGTCCCAGCGGGCGATATTATTTGCCGGCACACCGCCGGCGCTCACAAAAGAACCGCCCACATACACATCGCCGTTTTCGGCAATGGTTATTTCGTATACCGGGTCTATATTAGCATAGCGTTTTTGAATACCGCTACCCAGTGGATGCCAATGGCTGCCGTCCCAGCGGGCAATGTAATTGACCGCCGAATCCCCGGCAGCGGTAAAACCGCCGCCGGCATATATATCACCGTTTTTACCGGCTGCCAATGCAATTATGCGACTATTTGTTCCAAGACCCGGCCCGTCTTTAAAAGGAAACCATTCCCCGTTACGCCATTCCACAATACAGTTGGCGCTTTTTCGGCTTGCCTGGGTAAAGCTACCACCAAAATAAACACGGTCTTCGGCTGCGGTAACCGCAAAAACCACCGCCGGAAATATGTAAATACCGCCGGTTAGCCCCCGCTGCATGGTATGCCATTGGCTACCGTCCCATATAGCCGCCCGGTAGCTGGTATAGCCCCCGGCGGTCTCAAACGCACCGCCAACATAGATTTCCCCGTTTTTCCCCGCCGATAAGGCATGTACCCAGAAGTTCACCCCGTTGCTTATTCCATCTCCCAGGGAATGCCAGCTTCCGCCATCCCAGCGGGCAATGTAGTTTGCCCGCTTTCCGCCGGCTTCGGTAAACCGACCGGCTACATATATATTTCCATCGCTTATGGCTATCGTATTCACCTGGTTATTTACGCCATTGGCACTGCCTTCTCCCAGGGCAGACCAACCGCGGTCGTCCCAGCGGGCAATACGTCTGGTATACACACCGCCGGCATAAGTAAAATAGCCGCCCACATATAAAGCGCTGTCATCGGCAGCCAGCGATTTTACCGGCTTATCCAGCCCGATGTAGCCGCCCTGTACCACCGGGGTTAAACGGTTGCCATCCCAGCGGGCAATATAATTCGCCTCCACGCCGTTATACCCCCTTAGCCGCAGGAACGTACCGCCAAGATACAAATCGCCCCGGTAAACCGCCAGGGCATTCACATAGCCGTAGTAAACACCGTTACCGGCGCTGTCTGCCAGGGCATGCCAATGGCTGCCGTCCCAACGGGCAATGTGATGCACGAATACACTGCCACCGACTCTATCAAATTCTCCTCCAACATATAAATCATTTTTCCAGAAAACCATACTTTTCACCGGGTAGCTCATATTGGTTTTCACACCGCCATTCAAATCATGCCACTTTTTCCCGTCCCAGCGGGCGATGTTTCTCGCCGGGGTGGTACCCGCCAAAGTAAATTCGCCACCCACGTAAATATCACCGTCGGGAGCTACCGCTATGGTATAGACAATCCCGTTTATTCCCGGAAAAGTAAAACGATCGTCCCAATATTTATCGTCCGGGTTGGGTATATCTCCGCCATATAGCAGGGAACCATTCGTTTGAATAAATGGCGGTATTGCCGCAATATCCCGGCGGAATGGCAAATTACCCTCCGAAGGGCTGAGGGTGAATTGTTCTGGAAGTTGTTTTATTTTGTTAAAACTCTTACCCTGCCAATAGGAGTAAGCTGCCTGGGAATAATTCTTTCCAACTATTGCCACTTGCAGAAACAGGGCAAAAAGGAGTACAAACATTCCCCTAGGATATCGTTCCATCGGTATTTCTCCCTATATTCGTGAATTTTTTGAACTAATTTTGCACCAGGGTAATTTGAGCAAATATTCATAATGAAAACAATTTATCACAAAAACACAGACTCTTAAAAAATCAGCGGAAGTACAATTTCCACAACGGAAAAACAACCGTCCTAACAGTTATTCAATAATTTTACTTAATCTAAAAAAAACGTATGTTATGTCAAGATTTTTTTGCAGATGGAATTAAAAGTTTACTCACCGTTGGGAAAGTCATTTCGATGCGAAGGGAAACCAATCAACCTCAATCCTAACCCCCGATAAAATGTCGGGACTATAAACAATCATTTTTTCCTTTTCCCTGTTGAATCAGGGAAGGGTCTGTCCTGAGCGATGTCGATGGGGAAGTATTAAACCCCCGGTGTTAAGTGTAGCTAAAAGCCAGATTCATAAGGGAGGGGGAAAAGACGACCTGCCGGGGCTACAGTCTCAACAGAAGATAGGTTAGAATGCAGAAATTTTCAACCGCACCGCCTGTTAGTGAGGATTTACAATTTTTTCGGCAATCTACTTGAAATAGTTGCAGAATAAACCTATATTTTTCAACGGATATGTTTTCTGATTATATTAAAAGAATACTTATTTTGCCGCTCCCAGAGGGGTTCCCATGGGAAAAGGAACGAAGACTCGAAGAAACACGGAGGAAAGAAGTAAATAGAAAAAGGAATAAAATTCATAAGGAATTATTGGAAGATGGCTTCGTGTAATTTTGTGTCTTAGTGACTTCGTGACAAAAAAACTATGCTGAGTAGGTAAAAATAATTTAAAAATCATCTTCGGGAAAATGAGCAATTCCTCAAAAAGACAAATTCCGGGCATGTTCATATTTCCCAAAACACGGAGGTCTATTTGAAAGCACTTATCACCAGCGGCGGCAGGGGAACCCGCCTGCGACCGATTACCCACACGCAAAACAAGCACCTCATTCCTATTGCC
>MVCZ01000083.1 GCA_002049825.1 Candidatus Zhuqueibacterota bacterium 4484_188 | reverse complement strand
GCTTTTTGCAATTCTTCCGGGAAATCGCCGCCCCCGTGCTTCAGTTGGAAAATAAGACGGCGGTTCTTTTTATCAATATTACACCCCCAATTAATCATGTAATCAATGACAGTAGATTCCCGCACCAATTGCAAGGCATCTTCCGGGTCAATATGTTTCAGGGTGAATGTCTTAATCATGCAGCCTCCTTACAATCTACCGAAAAAAGTTCGCGTACCTTCTGTTCATAATATAGCAGAAAAATCCCTATTTTTGCAAAAGAATCTTTATTGACTCCCGATGATTTCCCGCCTGCAACCGCAGCAGGTAGACACCGCTACTCAGCGTGCTGCCGTTCTCACCCTGCCCGTCCCAGAAGAACCGGTGGGTGCCCGCGGGCAGATTTCCGTTAAAAAGCATCCTGACTTTTTGCCCCAGGATATTATAAACCGACAGCACCACGGTTTGTCTCCGCCCGTTTGCCATCCGGACAATGGTGGAAGCATTAAACGGATTGGGAAAAACAGTCATGAGCGGAGAAGCAGCCACCTGCGGGCGATCCCGCTCATCTATTTTTACCGGCGGATTTAGTATTTGCAGCGCTTGAGTGACAAATAGCCCGGCGGCATCCATTTGGGTGAAATAGAGGGAGAACCCCAGGGTGACTGCGGCAAACCGGGTGGAATCGTTCACCTCCCGCGCCAATACACCGCAGGGCTGGTTCTGGAATTGCGGCAGCGCACCGCCCGACTGGTAGCGGTAGATTGCGGCGGAAACCGCGCTGGTGTCGAAAACCATTGTGTTGGGCAACTGATGCTGGTAAAACGGCACGGTAATTTTTGCAGTGTCCAGCGGCAGGTCGGCAAAAGGAGCGCTGCCCGCTGCCCCGGCAAAATCCGCCTGGCTGACCAGCTGAAATCCCTGGATTCCCAAATACCGGGAACTGAAGTCCGGTGTCAGGGAGTTGATAATTTTCAATCCGCTGAAAATTATTTTCCCGCCGGCTTGCAAGTAGGCAGTAAGCGCCGACTGGCTCTGGCTGAGGAAAGAATTGTTCGGCACGTCGTGGTGCCAGACAACCAAACCGTAGGGCGCCAGGTCTAACACGGTAAGCGGACGGTTCTCGGCAAGAATATCAAACTGTTGGTGGGGCATGCCGGAAAACAGCGAATCGTAAAAGGCATCCACTTCAGCGTCGGTAGGATTCCACATGTTGCCACCGGTGCTGTTGCGCGTTTCATCCACAATCAGTACACCCTGGTTCATGGGAAAATTGGTGTACAGCGTAGTTTTCAGCGGAGAGAATCGGGTGATGTGCGCATGCTGTTGGGCGGCAAGAGAAAATCCATAGGTTCCCGCCTGCTGGGGGTGGTAAAAACAATGATTCCCCTGCGCTATTGGGTAAAATCAAAAAACGGCTGCCAGAAAACACCGATGCTGTCTCCGGCAACAATGAGCGAATCAATTTCCGGGAACGATTTTTGGTCAAACGCTCCTTTCAATATTTTATTTTCCGGGTCAAATTCGATTTGCAAATCTGAACTGGGACATGAAAGCGGAAATTCGCAGCGGTACCGGCATGGCGTGGTAAGTACTGCTGGTAGGCGTGGAGGGTTTGCTGCGAATTTTGAAATACAGGGTATCTCCCTGAACACCCCAGTAATGATAAAAGTCCGCCGCCATTTTACCGTCTTTGTAAATCCACTGGTTGAAAAACCAGCCGAGATCGCTGCCGTAGTAGCTTTCACAGAATTGCCGGAACTGCCCGGTGTCAATGTTTTTAAAGCGAAATGGCGAAACCGTCACGTAATCGTGCAGCATCTGGAAAAACAAGCTGTCGCCCATGACGTAACGCAGCATGTGCAGCACCACCGAGGCTTTCAGGTAAACCAGGCTGTAAGGAATAATATTTCCGGGAGTGGACGGATCGTACACAAAAATAGCCCCTTCGCCGGAGCCCGCCATGTTCTGAGAAATCTCCTGCTGGTATGCAGATTCGCCGTTCCAGTATTCCTGGTAAACCGCTTCGCTGTAAGTGGCAAAACCCTCGTTCAGCCAGATGTGTCCCCAGTCGGCAATGGAAATCATGTTGCCAAAATATTCATGGGCGCTTTCGTGAACAACAATATCGCTAAAAAACGACGGATAATTCATGATCAGTAAAGTCTGGTGCTCCATACCACCACTGATTACCGATTCACAAATCCCGTATTTTTCACTGGCGAAAGGAAAAGCGCCGTAGCGATGCTCGTAAACTTCCTGGATTCGGGGAACGATCCATTCCAATTGGGGTTGGGCAGTGGGTGTGTGGGTGGGAAAAAGAAAAAACTCCAGCGGAAATGTGCCGGAGGTGGTCGAGGTGTAACTGGAGTGCACCACATCAAAAGGGTAAATATTCACTGAGATATTGTAGGAAACAATCGGGTAGTGGGTTAGCCACTTGAATTGAATGAGGTTGTTGGGCAACGCGTTAGTGGAAATCAATTTCCCGTTGCAGGCGACATGGTAATTATCGGGAACAGTAAACGTTAGGCTAACCGAATCCGCCTTGTCCGAGGGATGGTCTTTGCAGGGAAACCAGGTGCAGGCGTAATAGGGCCAGTTGTAACTGTAGACTAATTTTTGACCATTGTAACTGGTAAAAATCAGGCCGTAACCGGGAAGTCCGGCTTGCATGGGATAGCCGTTGTAAAACACCTGCAAAGTAAACGAATCGCCGGTGTTCAGCGGCTGGGGTAAGTCGATGGTCAGAATATCAGCGCCGCGGGTAAAGCTCAGCGGTTGCCCGTTCATCTGCACCGAGTCAACCGTCATGTGGTCGTAGAAATTTAGCAGAATCTGGCTGGTGGCATCTTGAACCACTTCGCCCCCGATTTTAACGTACCCCTGGATAAACCGGGTGTCGGGATCAACCCGCAAATCCAGCCCGTAGTATTTTACATCATAAAAATGCTGTTCGGGCAAAAGTGTAGGACCGGCAGCCAGCAAAGAATTGCTTTGACAAATTAACAGAAGAAAAAGAATAGAAGCAAAAAAAGTAAAATGAAAAATCCGGTTCTTCATAGGTCTGCTCCGAAAAAAATATATCACAGGTGAAGATAATAGATTCTGAATAGAAAAAGAATCGAAAACCTGAAAAATCTCTTTCCTGTTTTTTCCCGTATGGGAGGTTTTTGCTTTTGTGAATCTCAGTCTCGGAACTTATATCATTTTTTCAACACAATTGGCGGTGCATACTCCACGAGATAAAGATACTGTGTGAAAACGCGAAAACAAGAAGACTTTGGCATCCCCGACTTGGTGGGGAATCCATAAAAATCACGGGGTTCTGGATTCCCGCCTACGCGGGAATGACAATTTTTCCTCGTTTTTACACAGCTTCCAAATCTCGTGGCATTGGATTCTTACACGGATTTTCGCTGGTAGCGCCAGCACTGCTTTTCGTGCGGCGGGGGAATTTTACCGATATTAAAGACAAACATCCGGGTTACCTCCGGTCCCATAAACTTGAACCGCTTTCGCAGCGCCGTCTGCAGTTCGCTGAGTTTATTGGGTAGTAAATCGAGATATTTCTGAAAACTGCCGAATTCTTTTTGAATTTCCCGAATGACCGTTGCGTTGTGCAGCACCGCTGTCAGTTTCTGCCGGTTCCGAATGATCCCGGCGTCACCCAGCAGCTCCTGCAATTTTCCGTCGCCGAACTGTGCAACCTGCGCAACGCGAAACCCCTGGAAAGCGCGGTTAAAATTTTCCCGCTTGGTCAGAATCATTTTCCAGTTCAGTCCCGCCTGGAAAATCTGCATGGACATGCGCTCAAACAATTCATCATCCGAATTTGCCGGAATTCCCCATTCATTATCGTGGTAGGCTTCCAACAACGGGTCGCCCTGGCACCAACTACAGCGTAACTTTTCGCTCATCTTTTTCACCTCGTGTTTTCGTCACCGTCCAACCAAAAAAACAAAAACCGAAAAAAACAAATCCAACAATTTAACAATTTAACAATGGAGTATTGGAATGCCTTATCTCCCAACTCATTTCAAATTCATTATCTTGTCGAATTGTGCCGGAGTTACTTTTAACAGTCCGTTGGGTCGCAGGCGGAGCGTCACGGTGCGCCAGTTTTGGTCTTTGGCAAACACTTCCCGGAATAACGGCACAGCCTGGTCGAATTTCCCGATCACCGAATCCACCGCCACGATGGAAAAGGTACGCGCAAAGGGCTGCCGATAAAAATTTTGTCCTGCCACCGAACCTGCCAGTGTTTCAGCCATTACCAGTATGAATAAAAACCGTATTTTCTTACCTCCGTAACCATTTTCTATTTTGTCGAAAAAATTTGAGATGTGAATTTTAAATTTCCCTGAATTTACTTCCGCTACGGTCTGCCATTGGTTCTACTCAAATTAAACAAAAGATCGGTTGAAATTACCGATGGTGCAAACAAATTGTTTAAAACTTTCTTTAAAATAAACCGTAGTCGATATTAAATTGGAAGCAGAAAAATCGGAGGAGGCAAATTTTGCCGGAAATGAAATTTCGGGTGCAGACCCGGTTCGCAGCATTCCTCAGTCGCATTCGTTCTGCCCGCTCAGTTTCTGCAACAAACCTGATTTACCTGATTGGCTGGGTTCTTTTTTTCTACGGCACCCTTCTCCTGCTCCCCGGCAGTTTTTTAAAACTGCTGCCTATTCTGATCATATTTTTCTTTTTCTGGTTTAAATTGCAAACCGAAATCTACCTGAACCTGAAACCACCCACCGAGCTGTTCATCGCTTTGCTTCTCATTTTCGGCTTCATCGAGTCCCGGTGGTTCCATTTTTTCATTCCCTATTCAGATAGATTTCATCCTCAATTTTCAATACCGGGTGCTGCACCGACACTTATCCAGATAACCCTGCTGGGAATCCTGGTTTTTCTCTTCAGCATCATTTTAGTGCAAAATTCCAACGGCAAAAAAGGATCGCTCATCTGGTATTCCTTTCTGGGCTACATTGCCGCGGTGCTGTTAAAAAGCTCCAATATTTATGCCTGGATATTTTTCGAAATCATTCTGCTTCTGATTCTATTCCGCAAAACCGGTTGGGCGGAAGAACTCACCAAAGCGGAATGCTGGATTTACCTGCCGGTAATTATTTTATTGTTAAAATTTGTGGGAAATTTCTCGGTTCTGCGTTCTTACACTTCAACGCCAATTCAGAATTATATCTGGTATTTTATTCCAACCTATCTACTCACCCTGTTCCGGCTCTACCTGCTGGCAACGGCAATCAAAATTCCGTTTGTGCTGGTCTATCACCACGCCAGGCTTTCCCGTAAACTGCGCATCGCCGGTATTTTCCAGTCCAATGTGCCGCAAATCATTCAACTCATCATCCTGGTGCTCTTTTTCTATTATTTCATCGGCGGCTGGCAGGCGGAAAATCTGCGTGAACTCCTTGCAACAAACATCGAAGCGATGAAAGAGCAGTCGGTGGAATCCCGGCGGGTGTATTCTTTCGCTAAAAGCGATACGGTGCGGATTCCCGGATATGAAACATCCGAGACAGCCGCGCGGTTTCCGAAAACCGGAATGCTTCGATTAAAGGCGTCAGGCGCTGAGCAAACAACCGGCTACTCACCGGGTCTATTTCTCTTTGCTAAATTTGACAGTACTCTTATGCTGCAGAAAGTCGATTCCGTGTTTTTAAACCGGCTGACCCAAAAAACACCCCTGCTCGCTGCTACCGATTTGGAGGTTTACCCTTTCAGATTTAACAGTTGGGATTCGCTGGTGTATAATATTCGTTTCTGGGGAAGCAGCAGCGAGAATGCCTCCCTGCTCATTTTCCCTTTCAGTATTGTTCCCAAAACATCTGCCCCGCTGCTCTCGGTGCCCTGGAGCGCCAATCTCGATAAACGGGATTCCACCCGGGACAAATCCAGTATCAAACTGGGCAGGGTGTACACCCGCTTGTTGGACAGCCGGTTACAGCCGGCGGGATATTGCGCTTTCGATATTACCCTGGCACTCAATTTTTCTCTGCTGCGCTCTCCTATTGCCCGGCAGATCCTGTTCTGGCTGGTCATATGTTTGTCATTCGGCAAACCATTAAGTTCGGCAACCGTATCAACCAGATGATTGTCCAGAAATTCAATCAGTTGACCAACGGAATCCGCCAGATTTCCCAGGGCAACCTGGATTATAAGATCAGCCTGGAAGGTGAAGATGAATTCGTGGAATTGGGCAATCGTTTTAATCAAATGGGCGACCAGTTAAAAAAGACAATTGCCGAGGTACGGGAAAAAGAAAAATTTGAGTACGAGCTCAAGATTGCCCGCGAGGTGCAGCTCAGTTTGCTGCCCAAGAAACTGCCCGAAATCGAGGGCTACCACATCACCGCCAGTTTTCGCACCGCCAATGAAGTGGGCGGCGATTTCTACGATGTGCTTCCGCTGCAGGAAGGCAAGTACCTCTTTGTGATTGGCGACATTTCCGGGAAAGGCACCTCCGCTGCTTTCTACATGGCGCAATGTATCAGCCTTATCCGCTTTGCCCGGCAGTTCTCCGACCAGCCGCGCGAAATCCTGCTGCGCCTGAATCACTATTTCTCCGACCCACAGGTTGACCGCCAGATTTTCCTGACCGCTGTTATGGGGGTGCTGGACACCAGGAAGAGCAGGGTGCAGCTTTTCCGGGCGGGACATCCCAAACCCATTGTGCTCCCGGCAGATGTCGGCAAACCGGTCAGCGAACTGGAGTCGAGCGGGTTGGGAATCGGTCTGGTGGGAGACAATCAGAAATTTGGCAAAGTGCTGAAACAGAAAACGGTGCGGCTTGCACCCGGCGGCGGTTTACTGTTTTACACCGATGGCGTTACCGAAGCGTCGCGGAAAGTAGTAAACCCAACTACCAGGGAAAGCGAAACGGAATTTTTCGGAGAGACACGGTTGCTGCAACTATTGGAGAAGCTGCGGAAAGAACGCGCGGAAAATGTAGTGCGGGCGATTTCCCTGGAAATTGAGAAATTTTACGCCGGGCAGCCGCACGTGGATGACTACACGATTTTGATGATTCGGAAGAAAGCACTTGTGCGTTGAAAGAGAACCGTTTTTTTCGTTACAATTCAGCCCACGAAACACACGAAATACACGAAAAAAGAAAATTAATAAAATCAGGTCTTCGACCTCAGAAAACGATGATTGGTCAATCCTGAATATTTCATTCATAATACAGACAAAATACATTTTTCGTGTTTTTTCGTGTGTTTCGTGGGGCCTTTTAATTTGTCGCGGGCGGAGAGAGTAATTCAAATACAAAAATCCCTTACCGTAAAAATCGCCGTGAGGGACATCAATTAATCACCACATCATAAAATGTTCCTACTCCGCCTCGCCGGGTGAATAGAAACATCTTTTGGGAGAAAATACTTATTTCGCTTCCTCTACGCATGAATACATTATTTTTTGAAATTTAGTTCGTAATAGCCGAATTCTTTCTTGTTATATTTAAAAATGAATTTATAGCTGTGATCTTTATCTATATTAATAGTGTCCGTTTCCGGTGGATTTAAAGTTGCAATTTTTTCAAGCTCTTTAAAAACATCAATCCATACATTATCAAGTATTTTTTCGGGAAAAATTTCATCCCTTATTTCAATTTGTAAGCTGATCTGATTTTCTTTGGGAAAATAGGATAAAATAATTTTTCTACCAGAAAGTTCAATTTCCATTTTTTTAGAAACTATTTTTCGGGAAACATCCCTGATTGCATACTCCATTTGAGGCTCTCGAATCAGATTGCCAATACCAGAAATTACTTCTAATCCTAAGCGTAGAAATAATCAGCTCGATTTTGAAGTTCTGCTATCGGTCGCTGCAGTTCATTTAGTGATAAATATTGTGATTGTAAAAAATTACGCCTGATGTCGTAAGCAGAAATAATTGGCTCACCGAATCTGGCATATTTCAATTTACTAATCTTATTTCCAAGAACATCAGAAACCGAAAAACTCTTTTCTATTTCTTCTGTCATCTGATTCAAAATTTCAACAATTTCGCCTGGGACACTTCCAAAATAATTAACAAGATTTTTTCTAAGAACAATTGTAGACATCCTGGGTATACACATGAAGGAAAAGTGTAAAGGATTCTCTTCAGCCGCCTCTTGAAAAATAAGTTCCTTCTCTGTTGCGTAATCAACATGAGGCGAGATAGGGATGATTTGTATCGTCTTATAATTGAAAAGTCTGGGAGAATTTGTACTTTGAATAATACATAAACGATGAAACATTTCATTTTCAAAATTCCCCAGGCTCCAGATCTGCCCAGATTTAGGGAAAGGTTTTTTCTTCTGAATTTCAAATTGAGGAATTCTTAAATCCTTCAATAAAGCATCTATTGTAGAGACTTTGAGCGAAATTGGCTTATCATTTAAGTTTTTCAAACGGCGTTTGCACAATTCACAGCTTCTGATATGCCGATTTATCGAATCGTCTAAAATTCGTGCATCTAAATATAGCTGAAGATCGAGAATCGAAAGACAGTTATCTACTTCTCGAATGTATTCCAAATCAGTCATTTTAAAAATCCTGTGGATTAATATTACTCACAAATATATAAATGGTTAATATGCTTAAGATTCCAATTTTTCCTTAATTATTTTCAATAATGGTAACATCTCCTTCTCATCAATATCAGTAGATTTGAATATATTCTCGATTTCATTTCGATTGTCATAATAAGTAGTTTTTGATATCCCGGTCTCCGCAATAGTTTGTTTATAGCTAACATTGTTCAACATATCTAATAATATCTTCTTTTGTAGGTCAGTTAGCCTGTAGTAAATTTTATTAGCTATATTTTCTAAATCTTTTGAAAACGGCATTTCTTTTTCTGCAACAATTTTATATATAGATTCATCGATATTTTTGAAATTTGTCTTGAATAATTGAATCCTGTTTTCTGCGACAAATGTTAATGTTTTTGCAGTCATATATTTTCTTATAGTCTCAAAAACCTTGAGATAGAAGTTCTTAAGTTTTTCAGAAGAAATAATCGGGTTATTTTTAACCGGAGAGATTGCAAAATACTCCCGTCCTTGATACGGGATCTCATCCAATTTTTCTTCTATTTCGTTTTTACTCGCAGTATCAATTTCTTTTTTCCAGGTTTTTAAACCCCAAATATCATTTGCTCGCTTCTCCTTTTTTTGTTTCAACTCAAACTCGGGATAGCGATTAAGAACCATTAAAGTTTTCAAATATATTTGATGTTCTTCTTTAAATTTTGTTCTGCGAATCTGTTCAACAAATTGTTCCAAAAACATTTCAACATATTTCTTCACCTGGTAATCATTGTTCAAGGTTGCTAAATAATTCAGCTTTTTATTTTCGATAAGATAAATAATAAAATCATTCATCAGGTCATTAACCAGTGGCCATTCCTCCTGGAATCCGACAAATTTCATTTGAAATTGGTAGTAAGAGGAGACTACCATGGAAATAGAACGAATTACCGTTTCGTCCATTTCACCAGACATTAAAGATTTTTTAATAGCCTTTAGTATTTTCATTTTAATGATTTCTGTTAAATTTTTCTTTTTCTTTTAAAAATTCTTCAAACATTTCATCAGGCATTATGGTAATCCTGCGAATACGAGATTTATTATCATATTCTCCAAATTGTTATTTCTGCTTCCCAATCTACTCTCCATAACAGCACGAAATGTTTTTGACTTTTTGCTTGCTTAGCAAAACCAGAATAGCTCAATAGTTCATTAACAGCCAGATAAATATTTCCGGGCTTAAATCGGAGTCTCATTCCATTATTATTTCTTAAAAACTCTTCAAGTGAAGGCATTAGTATTAATCCGTAGTTACAAGCGTCATTGGATTTCCAAACAAAACATAATTCAATGCAGTAATTCTATCTTTTGAAGCAATAGCCTTTCTTGTTTCTTGCATTGCAACACCTATTTCAAGTTTATCAGAAATTAATTTATTGTAAAATATGAGGGAGAATTCTGCTGAAGTATCATCA